>CAZRCF010000249.1:0-4519 GCA_964598505.1 uncultured Lentimicrobiaceae bacterium
AATTTACAAAAGATGAAAGTTGTAATACTATTTAAAAAATGGATAAAAAAAACAATGTATTTTATAAAGTTTGAAAACAAATGGTATTTGCTTTATATCGACGATTGCGACTGCAGCGCATAAAATTAAGATAAAAATACGTTATAAGGTTAAAGGAAAAAGAAAATAGGGTTGTGCTTGGCAAAGCCGAAGTGTGTGAAGTATGAATATAAACACTTGCTTCAGCAAAAATCTTTAGTATTTATTTGTTATTGTTACATGGTAAATGCTAAAGGAAACAAACAGAAAAATATATAATTAAAAATATTAACAACTTATTGTTGAAAAAATATAACATTTTATAAATATTGTTTTTACTCAATTACGAAGCTATATAAATTGCTCCACCAATATTATTTATAGTTGCACCTGTTACTTCTTTCAAACAATTAGGTTGTTTATTTAAACGCAAAACTCCCAAAAATCCGAAAATCAAGGCTTCTTTAAAATTAATTATTTGTTCGCAAGGAATAATTATTTCGTTATTATTGTGAGCTTTAATTCTTTCAATAAGATATTTATTAAATGCTCCGCCACCAGTTACAAGTATTTTTAAATTATTTGTTTTGTTTGTTGTTCGTGAAATTTGAACAGCAATATGCTCGCAAATTGTATTCAAAATATCGGGAATTGATAATGAAAAGCTATCAATAAGTGGAATGAAATGTTTAAAAATATACTCTTTGCCCAATGATTTTGGAAATGGTAAATTGTAATATTTACCATTATTCAATTTATTAAGCAATTCCATATTTAATTTTCCGGAGGCAGCAATATCACCGTTTTCATCAAAAAGTAAATCTAATTTAGCTGAATAATAGTTTAATATTATATTAGCAGGAGCAACATCCCAAGCAACACGATGTTCCTGATTATCAAATGAAATATTACAAATTCCGCCAATGTTTAAACAATATTTATAATCGGCAAAAAGCAGTTTATCGCCAATTGGTACAAGAGGAGCACCTTGCCCACTATATGCTACATCAGTTGATCTGAAATCGCAAATTACATTAATTCCACTTTCGGATGCAATAGAAGCACCATCACCAATTTGGGCTGTGTAACCTAAATGTGGTTGATGAAAAACTGTGTGACCATGCGAAGCAATATAATCTACTTTTAAGTTATGTTTGTGAACAAATTCGTGAATATGTTTGCCAATAAAATGCCCGAATTTTACGTGTAAAGCCCACAAATCGTTACCCGATAGAGTATCGGCAGTTGATAATTCCATCCTCCACGCTGGATTATAAATAATTGTTTCAGCTTTTTCAATTGAAAAATCCCATTTGTTATTTTTAAAAGTAAATATGCAGTATGCAATATCAAGTCCATCAAGCGATGTACCCGACATTATACCTATTATTTTGTGTGTTTGCATTACATTTGAATTACTGAAAAAATATTAATTAGTAAAATTAGATAAAATGATTATATAAATAAAATTAATACAAAATAATTGGAGTTTTTTGAAAATTATTCAATAAAAACTTTGTTTAAACTTAATAATTAATAACCTATTTTAATATGAAATATTTACTTCATAAAATTAAAAATCAATATATTATAAGTTTTTTTATCAAAAAAATGTTGTATATTAAATATAAATTAATATATTTGCGTTGTTATTAAATAATTAATTAAACAGTATTTTTATGAAAAAACAATTATTATCTTTATTTATTGCTATTGCTTTAAGCATAAGCATACAAGCTCAAATTACCTTTACGCAATCAAACACGAGTTTTAATCCGGGTTTAATAAATGCTGTAGGGGCTGATACTGCAGGATTTACAATGCCAATTATAGGTGTAAATCAACAGTGGGATTATTCAACTTTAACACCTAATTATTTAAGTTCGTGGGGATACACTTTGCCAATGAACCCAAATTTCCCAAATGCAACTTATCTTGATACAAATGGTGCAGTAGCTTTAATATCGGGCAAGTATTATTATTTGAATACATATTATAATACTGGAACAAATGGAGTTAATGCGTTAGGGTATATTATTAACGACCAACGTTATGGCATTGGAAATTTAACAGGTAATTCAAACGATTCATGTAATTTCCCAGGTCAAGTATGTACTTATACAACTAATTCATACCTAATGCCTTTCCCTACAACAATGAACACTGCATGGCACACTAACACAAGAGGTGTGGTAAATTTTAATTTATCAGTTACAGGTCAAGTTCCTGCCAACACTCCTTGTCAAAAAGTTACTAATTCAGTTAGATTAGATACTGTAATTGGTTGGGGCAAAATGAGAGTTCCTACTGTTTCTGGTCATAGTTTGGCTTATGATGTTCTTATGATAAAAAGAGTTGTTGTACAAACCGACAGTTTTTATATGAATGGAACAATTCCAAATCCTCTTCTTCTTACATTTTTTGGCTTAACACAAGGACAAGCAACAACATCTAACAGATATATGTTCTGGAGAGAAAATGCAAGATATACTTTGTTAATGTTGAATTTTGGTAGTAATAATTTTACAAAACCAAGTAGTATATTTTACGATGGTGCAGCACAATATGATACAGGAATTGATGAAATAAATCAAAGTTCGGATATTGGCATTTCGCCAAACCCAAATAATGGTAACTTTAAAATAAATACCAGTAGTTTCCTTAATGAATCATTTGAATTAAATATTTACAACATTTTCGGACAAATAATATATTCAAAACAAGTTAATTCATCTGATTATTCGGGGCAAATAAGTGTTGAAAATTTAAAATCAGGCACATATTTAGTTAGTATAGTTTCTGAAAATAAAAAATTGACTTCAAAACTTGTTGTAAAATAAAAAAGGTAACGATGCAAAAAAAAGCTGCTAAAAAAGCAGCTTTTTTTTGTTGTACGTTATAAACATACTATTCTTTATAGCTCATATTATTGTAAAATAATTTTTTTTGAAATTACCAAATTATCAATTTCAAGTTGAATTAAATATTGTCCCGTTGGGTTATTTGAAATATCAATAACAATATTTTGATTTTGTTTGCTCTCTATTTCGTAAACCAATTTTCCAATTAAATTAAACACTTTAATTTTTACATTATTCTTAATTTCAGGAAGTAATAAATTAAATATTCCATGCGAAGGATTTGGAAACAAAACAATATTATTAATATTAAATACTTCTAAAATATTAGTGGAAGCAGGTGCATTCAAATCAATAGTTACTGTCCAGTCATCGGGGGCAGGATCGTTCCAAATACCTTCAAGTATATTCCCAATATAAGCATAAGCAGATAATTTGAGCATGTTAATTATCGATTGAGTTTGAAAAGATGGTGTTCCTTCATTACCTGCAAGATGAGCAATGAAAGTTTCGGTTATTGCGGGTTCAACAGCACAAGCTGTTACTGAATCAATATTGTATGGTGGCGACATTAACATATAAATAATTTTTGCAGGCATTCCAATTTGTATTTTATAAAGTGCGTATTGCTGAAATGTCATTGTATCAGTATTATAATTAATTTTTTCGATGCGCTTGCCCGTTATTTGAAGCATTGTATCAGTTGTTAAGTTAAGAATACGGTAAGGGCATGGATAAGAAACTAAAGAAGCAGTTTCTACATCATAAATTGTATTACCAAAAGAAGTGGTTTTTTTTACAATATCTTGTGCATGAAAATGTCCTGTAAAAATTACCTTTAAGCCCAAATTAGCTAATTGTGAGGAAATAGTATCGTAATCATCAATTACATATTCAGTAAACAAAGTTTTTTGTCCAATATAGTGTTCAAGCATTCCTGGATGCTGAATTGCTAATACAACCTTCCCGCTCAATTGTGCTTCATGCAAACGGTCTTTAACCCACTGAAGAACATGAGGTTTAATACCTCCACTTGTTATTGGTTGCATATAGATATAGTTTGAATCGTATCGGCAAGCATCTATCGACAAGATTTGTAAACCAGAAATTGGTTCTGCCAAATAGGACAATGAAGCTGTATCAGTTATTATTGACTGATAGTAGCCATAATTATTATAAATATTTTTAAACTGAATTGGGGTTATAGATGGTACAGGGTAAACAGTATCGTTATCAAAAGCAAATGAAACAGGGTTGTTAATATCATGGTTGCCTGGCGTAACGAAAACCTTAATATTTGCATTTTTAAGTTTTAAAAGAAAATCTGCAGCTTTTTGATGGCATATATATTCGCCATCTTTTGTAAAATCACCTGTTATCAATACAATATCTGGATTCTCTGCAATAAGCGAATCAATTACAGATACTGCAATTGCATGACTTTCTTTTAATAATTTTCTATCTTGAGCCAAATACATTTGAAACGCAGGACCATCATTGATTAATAATGTACTATCCATATAATGCATATCCGAAATTACACATATTTTAATATTTTGCACGCCAACCTGACTGAACCCATTGAATGTTCCCAATAAGATTACACTTGATAATAGGATAAAAAAATAAAAGTTTTTCATAAT
>CAZRCF010000250.1:0-4513 GCA_964598505.1 uncultured Lentimicrobiaceae bacterium
TCCAATTTGTTGCATATTATTTGCATCTGTACCTCTGTAAATCCTATATGTTGAAACTGTAAATCCTTGATAAGGTTCCCATATTAAATTCCAAACATTTCCCATTCCTTGATTTATTGCAAGGTGCATTGTTTTATGGTATTCGCTTACATTTGTTTCAAGCCTACAACTATCAATAAGTGAAATTTTATATTTGTTCGATTGCACATTTGGTTGTGATAAAGTATCAATAAAAATACTCATTGAATCGTATGGCACAGAGCCTATTCTTTGATAATTACCTGTAATATCGGTTTCTCGATAAATATAAAAGGAATCAATAGCTAAATTAATAGGTTTTTCCCAAACAATCATATTTTTATTATCACTATCAACACTTACAATACAAATATTATGAGCACTCATATTCTGAATACTTACCGAAACGCCATCTATAGCTGTGCATTCATTTGGAGTAGAAACTGTAACGGTATATGTAATATTATTTGCTGTGGTGGTAGGATTTGCAATAGTATCAAAATTTAAACCTGTAGAAGGATTCCACAAATAAGAAAGAGCACCATTTCCTGTATAATTTGTTTGAACATAATCTAATTGTACAGTTCCTCCACAAGTTATAAATTTATCCATACCTGCATTTGCGGTTAAAGGATTCACATAAACTTTAACACTATCATTAGCAAAACAGCCATTTTGAGTGGTTACAGTAACACTATAAGTAATATTATTTGTAGTGTTTGAAGTTGGATTTGCAATAGTATCAAAATTTAAACCCGTAGCAGGGTTCCACAAATAATAAAGAACACTATTTCCTGTATAATTTGTTTGAACATAATCTAATTGCGCAGTTCCTCCACAAGTAATAAATTTATCCATACCTGCATTTGCGGTTAAAGGATTTACATAAACTCTAACACTATCACTATAAATACAACCATTTTGGGTTCTTACTGTTACATAATAAGAAATGTTTTCAGTAACTGTTGATCTTGGCCTTGCGATTGTATCATTATTTAATCCTGTTGAAGGAACCCATAAATATTTAAGTAGCTCGTTTCCAATATAATTTGAAGTAATACTATCTAAAAATGCTGTTCCTCCACAAATAATTGATTTGTCGAAGCCTAAATTAGCATTAAGAGGCGTAACATTAACAGTAATACTATCAGTAGCTATACAACCATTTGTTGATGTTGAAATTAAATATGTTGTGCTTGTGTTAGGGCTTGCAAATGGGTTTATAATATTTGATGAGTTTAAACTATTTGCAGGTGTCCAAGTATAAAAATCTGGTATTTTGGGTAATTTTAAAATTGTTCCATTATCACCAACAGCATAACCAGTATTTAAATCAGAGAAATAAATAGAATATAAATTATTAAAATACATAGCCGAAGGAATAGGCTGAATTTGCCATGTATTTCCTCCATCAACAGTTTTTACCATTCCTGCAATAGCACCTCCACTTCCAACAGCATAACCTGTTTGCGAATCTGTAAAAAAAACTGATTGATAGCTACCCATATTTCCGGAAGTTGCACTTATCCAGTTATTTCCACCATTTGTTGTTTTTATTATTACTTGCGAACCAACTACACAACCGTTATTTGAATTTAAAAAATAAACCGATTTTAGGTTATTAGTTGTTCCGCTAACTAACAATGTCCAATTGGTACCGCCATTTGTTGTTTTAAGTATTTTACCATTATTGCCTACAACATAACCTGTATCTTTTGAAATAAAATACACTGAATTCAAATCATTAGTAATTCCACTGGTTTGGGCTATCCAATTTGTGCCTCCATTTATAGTTTTAAATATTTTTCCACTAATTCCAACCGTATATCCCGTATCTTTTGAAGTGAAAAATACTGAATTCAGATTAAAGTAAGTCCAATTTAATGACCAATTATAACCTCCATTTGTTGTTTTTAAAACCATTCCACCTTCACCAACTGCATAACCATTATTAGCATCAGCAAAAAATATTGATTGTAAATTATTATTATAGCTATTTTGTAAATTATTCCACGAAGAACCACCGTTAGTTGTTTTCATAATATAACCTGAATTTCCAACTGCATAGCCGGTATCTTTATTTAGAAAAAATACCGATCGTAATGTATTAGTGGTTGTGCTGATTAGTTTTGTCCATTTTGTTTCTACATTAAGTTGAACCGAACTTCCACAAATTAATGATTTATCATATCCGGCATCAATTGTAAAAGGAGTTATATTTAATAAAATATTATCTGAAGCAATACAACCATTAGCAAAATTTGCAATAATATTATATGTAGTTGTTTCATAAGGGTTTGCATAAGGGTTTGCAATATTTGCTGCAGTTAATCCATTTGTAGGTAACCACGAATATATATACGGTTGAGTAGGATATTTTAATATTTTGCCCGAATAATAAGTTGTTGCAAATCCAGTAGTATCGTTAATAAAAAATACTGAAGTAAAACTTTCGTTATAATCACTTAATATTTTCATCCAATTTGTTCCGCCATTTGTAGTTTTTAAAATAATACCATTACCATTATTTTCCATACCAACAATATAGCCTGTATTTGAATTTAAAAAATGTATCGAGCGTAACCATCCAATTACATTTGAATTTTGACTTGCCCAAGTAGCACCTCCGTTAATTGTTTTTAAAATTATTCCATCGGTTCCAATTATATATCCAGTATTAATATCAGTAAAATAAACCGATGTTAATGTGCTATTTATGCCCGAATTTATTGTTGTCCAGTTGCTACCACCATTTGTAGTTTTTAATATTGTACCATTATTACCAACAGCAATTCCTGCATTAGCAGTAGTAAAAAAAATTGAATATAAATAGTTTGAAGTTCCACTGTTTTGTATAGACCAACTTGTACCACCATTGGTTGATTTTAAAATATATCCATTATCGCAAACAGTATATCCATTATTATAATCGGTGAAATATATTGAACGTAAGTAATTTGAGGTAATATTATTTATCAAAGTCCAAGTTTCACCACCATTCATAGTTTTCAAAACGATTCCTCTAGTATTTGGCATTCCTCCTGAAACAAATCCGGTATCGGCATTTAAAAATATTACAGAACTTAAATAATCGGTTGTTCCGCTGTTTTGTTTTAACCAATTTGTTCCACCATCAATTGTTTTTAATATAAGTCCATCATTGCCAACCACATAACCAATATTATCATTAACAAAATATATTGAATTCATATAATTATTGTTAACTCCTGTAATAATAGTATTCCAACTAGTATTTGCACTTAATTGAACAGAATCGCCACATAAGAGATTTTTATCGGTTAAACCAATAATTTCAACAGGGTTAATTGTAATAGAAATACTATCGGTTGCTATACATCCATTAGCAAAAGTAGCAGTAACATGATATTTAGTGTTTTCAATTGGATTTGCTATCGGATTTGAAATACTTGTAGAACTTAATCCATTTATTGGTGTCCAGACGTAATTAACGGGTTGTGCTAATTTTAAAATTTTTCCACTTAAACTTGTAATATAACCAGTATTATTTTTTGTAAAAAACATTGAATTTAAAAAATCTGAAGCAGTGGCGTTTTCCTCTAAAATCCAATTTGTACCGCCATCTAAAGTTTTTAATATTTTCCCGTAAACACCTGAAATATAGCCAATATTTTCATTAATAAAGTTAACAGAATAAAAATCGGAGCTATTGTTATTGTTCGATTGCTGATTCCAATTACTACCTCCATTTATTGTTTTTAAAATACAACCTCCAGTACCAACTGTATAATAGGTGTCTTGATTAATTATTTTAACAGAATATAAAGTGTTAGTTGTATAACTGTTTTGCCAATACCAGTTATTTCCTCCATTATTAGTTTTTAAAATTGTGCCCATAAAACCTACTGCAACGCCAATATTAGAGTTAAAAAATACAACATTGCGTAAAGGATTGTTTGATGGATTGAATTGCTGTATCCAGTTTGTGCCACCATCGGTAGTTTTAAGTATTATTCCATTTTCTCCACCCACTACATAACCAGTATCGGCATTAACAAAATATACCGAATTTAATGGATTAATTAATGACCCTATAGGCTGTATAACCCAGCTTGTTCCTCCGTTTGTAGTTTTTAAAATTGTACCTAAATCGCCAACCACATAGCCAGTATCGGCATTAACAAAAAATACTGAATTTAATGTATTATATGTGCCACTAACTTGCGGAGTCCAATTTAATCCGCCATTAGTAGTTTTAAATATAGTACCGCCCACTGTCATCCCTCCAACACCACCAACTGCATAACCAGTATCAGTATTAACAAAATAGACCGAAAACAAAGGTGTGGTAATACTATCATTAATAGTTGCCCATTTAGAACTTGCATTAAGTTCAATAGAACTGCCGCAAATAATACTTTTATTTATACCTGCTTCAATTTGGCATTGTGCAATAATTGTTATTCCTTTTAATGATAATACTAAAACTAAAAGGACTGTAAATATTTTTTTCATA
>CAZRCF010000251.1:0-4507 GCA_964598505.1 uncultured Lentimicrobiaceae bacterium
GTTGTACCATACCAACTTTCGAGGTTAAACATACCACAATGAGCAATAAATGCTTTAAAACGTTTATTGTGATTACCGGCAAGCCAATAAACCGAAAACCCTCCATAACTAGCACCTACAGCACCTAATTTATCAGCATTAATGTATGGTTCTTTGCATAAAGTATCAATTGCAGCTATGCAATCAATTTGATTTTGTCCACCATAATCTTGGCTAATTTGATCGTTCCATTCTTGTCCAAAAGTTGGCAAACCTCTACGATTTGGCGCAACAACAATATAATCATTTGCAGCCATAATTTGAAAATTCCAACGATATGAAAAGAATTGACTTATTGCACTTTGCGGTCCACCTTGAGTATAAAGCAATGCAGGATATTTTTTATTTGGATTGAATTCCGGAGGAAAAATAACCCATACCAACATCTTTTTGCCATCAGTTGTGCCAATCCAACGCTCTTCAACCTTAGCCAATTTAACTTTATCTAATTTTTCTTTATTTATAAAAGAAAGTTGAGTTTCGGCGCCGTTTTTAATATCAATGGAAAAAATTTCGGTAGGCATCGACATCGACATTTTTGCAACAATTAATAATTTTCCTGCCAATTGAAGTTCTGTGTAATCGTGAATTCCTTTTGTAATTTGGTTGATTTTTTTCTTAGCAATATCTAAGCTATATATTTGGTAAGTAGCATTTATACCACTAATAAAATAAACTGTTTTACTATCATTACCCCAAACAAAATTTGTCGAACTCTGGTCGAATTTAGCCGAATAATCTTCAGCTTTTGATGTAGTAATATCATAAATAAAAATTCGTTTTTTATCCGATTCAAAACCGGCAGTTTTCATACTATGCCAAACAATTTTTTTACCATCGGGCGAAAAAACAGGATCCATATCGTAACCAAGATTTCCTTCAGAAATATTTTTTGTTGTTTTTAAATTCAAATCATATAAATAAACATCTGAATTTGTGCTTGTTGCAAACTCCTTACCGAACATTTTTTTACTAATGTATGCTATTTTTGTTCCATCGCTACTCCAAGCAATTTGCTCCATTCCTCCATCGGTTGGAACTGGCGAATCCCAACGCTCATTGGGCATAATATCAACATCTGTATTTTGATTAACATTTGGATAACTTGTAATAAAAATGTGGCTATATGATTGATCAGTCCAGTCGTTCCAATGACGGTACATTAAATCGTTAATTATCATCGCATTAGCTTTTGGCAAATCCGGATAAATATCTTGAGTGGTTTTATCAATTTTTACATCTTTAATATATGCAATATGTTTCATATCAGGCGAGTACGAAAATCCATTAACTCCATCAGTAATATATGTAATTTGTACTTTTTCCGAACCATCAGGATTCATCTCCCAAACTTGCATTGAACCACTCTGGGCAGTAAGAAAACCTATTTTTTTCCCATCGGGACGCCAAATAGCATTTGCTTCGGAACCTGCAAAATCAGTTACTTTAATAGGATTTCCACCTTTTGTCGGCATTACATATAAATCACGATTCCCTTTGTTTTCGGAAATATTATAATTTGTTATACCAAATAAAACATTAACACCATCGGGCGAAACTTTAATATCGCTTACTCTACCTAATTGCCATAAAAATTCTGGTGTTACTCGTGTTGAATTACCAATTTTTAATGATTTTTGAGTAGATACAGACTTATTATCCTGCGACGAAACAGATAAAATAATTGTCAAAACGTTTAAAAACAAAATTAATTTTTTCATTATTAATAATTTTTATTGAATTTTTATGCGAAAGTACATATTTTGCATTAAAAAAGAATAATTTTACACTTAAATTTTATAAAAATGTTGAAAAAAAAATATTTTCAGTAATTTCTACTTTTTTGTATTATTTTGACTTACAGCAATTTCAATTGCCTTCTCAAGTTGTTCATCTCTGTCTTGTCTGAGTCCTTCGATAGTTGGAGAAACAACAACATCAATTTTTACTCCGTTTCTTTGTAATTGATAGCCGTCGGGATAATAGACTCCAAGACTGCTAATTCGACTGCGAAAACCACCAGGTAACTTAAATGGCAAAACGTTACCATTAGCTCCCGCAGTATGACATCCAACAACTATTGTATTAGGACAAGCTTGCAGTGCCAATGTTAAGTGCTCATAACTACTCATTACGTTTCTATTTACAATAACAACAATTTTGCCTTTAAAATAATTTTTATTTTTTCTGCCAATTTTCTGATAATCCTTAATAATAAACATTCCAGGGTACTTATTATTTAATTCACTTATACAACTATATTTAATTTTGTTAGGCAATAGTTTATCTGAAATAAATTGCCACATCCACCAATTATTGGCGGAATAATATCTTAAATCAATAATTAAACTTTTACATCCGGATAATATTTTTTCAATATTTTTCGCCTTATATTCACTATATGTACATGGTGTAAAATAAACAACACTATCTGTTATAAACATTTTTTTTTCTTCTTTACAATAATAATTATAGTCAAGTTGAGAAAATGAAATCAATTTTACATCAAGTTCAATGAGTTTTTTGTCTCGTAAAACAGCAACATGATATGTCGTATCTTTCATACTCGATAACAAAAATGCTGAAGCTCTACCCACTGTTGATTGAATGTGTGACCCACCCATATATTTAAGCCTTTCATCTACAAGCTTTTCTATTTCTATTCCATTTATTTTGCGAATAACATCCCCTTGTTCTAATTGAAATGCATATTCGCACTTAATACTATATTTGCCAAAAACAACAACACTTCCATCTATATTGGAAATAATATATGGCGCAAAATAATAACTGGGGAAAGAACTAAATCCATTTTTATTTTGTGTAGATGAATGTCCATCGTTTGTTTTGGCTGTTATCAAAAATAAGGCATTAGCATAAGAGTCAGAGTTGTTTGAATTATAAAAGGCAGGAATAGATTCAGTTAAAACATCATTCCATTCTTGGTCTGTTAGATATCTGTACGGATAACAGTATTGAATTATATTCCAATATCTAAATAGCCCTAATAGCCGAATATTTAAACTATCTGGAAATGAAATGGATTCATAACCAACCTCCCTTTCAAAATTATAAGAACCTAATTTAAACATCTTGCTTATAGATATTATTTTACCATAATAGTTTTTATTTGTTCTTTTTGCATTTTTAATTGTTGATAGTCTTTCTATTAACTCTGTTCCGAATTTTGCTGTGTCTTTAAACCAAGAATAATCGGGCCATTGAACCACAGTAGCCGAATCAATTGCATTAAATCTTCTTTTGCCCGATTTAACTTTACCGAATGAATCAATCCAGTTGCACAATAAAATGTTTCTTTTTTCTCCTGTTGTCGCATTGATAACACTAGGCATTATTTTCAACAATTCATTGTCCCAATTATATTTGCCTTTTCGTACTTCTGGATGATAATACTTCAGAAACCCCCAAACCTTGCAAAGCACCTCAATATTTTCTGCTTTCTGAGCAAATAAAGAATCGGAGTTTATAGGTTTTTGACTTAAACAAATAGCGTTGTAATTTAGTTGACAATGATACTTTTGATAATATTTCCACGATTTAGAATTTGATTTACCATAATCAATGCAGCCAAAGGAAAAATTGGCACCTAAACATAACAATAACAAAATAATAAATGAATTTCTCATGTTTTATTTAATTTTTATAGGAAAAAATGCTGCCTTTTAATAAATAAATAGAATTTTACAAATATTTAATACAAAGAGAATAGATTTTTTACTAATTGCATAAATATTTACTACTATCCCTTACTTTAAAGACAGCCTCGAATAAAATTATATACTAAATCGCAAAATTAATTTGTGTTACATATAACATGGCTTTCAAATTCTCTACAAGTCCACATATCATCAAGTGTGTTACAGCGAGATGGGCATATCGTCACACATTCTGAATCATAGCTTGCTGGACAAGCAATTAATGACCATAAAATTCCACCATTTACACTTTTAAGTTCTTCATTATTTAACTTAGCAATAGTCTCTTTATTTAATTCTAATTTTTTCTTTTTCATTATAATAGATTTTAATATTTTAACTTTTTAATTACCCCCACTCAACTATTCACCTAATTTTGCAAGAGCAATACTCACTTTTATAAACTTTTTGCCTTATAAAGAACAATGTGTAAATAATTACACTCCCACACAGAGAAAGGCACTCTGCATGGGCAAAGTTAGCCATATTCGGTTGTGGTTGCAATAGGTTTTATTAAATTTTTAAGATTGTAATATTTTGCAAGATAGCTGTAATCCGCATTTGCGTATATATATATATATTAATCAGAGGGTTACGAGTTTTAATAATAGTTGTTGTAAACATTTTTTTACTATCTATAAATATCAGCAGCAAATGTATAAAATTAACTTGAATTTAATTAAAATATTGTGAAATAGGGCGTATAGGTCAAAAAGTAGGCTATATTATAGATGATATTTTCAAGAGGTCAA
>CAZRCF010000252.1:0-4484 GCA_964598505.1 uncultured Lentimicrobiaceae bacterium
GCGAATGTGGTGGAATAGAATCTTTTCTGCGTAATGATTTTATATTCCGAAAAAGTGTTTATATGTACAAAGGAATTATTACAAACCGCTCTATTAGCGAAATGTTTAAATTTCCTTTTCAAGATATTGATATTATTACTTATGCTTGGTAATTTTCAAATTCTTAGTGGAACTTAAAATCGCGTCCCGAGTTTATATAATTTTTGGTTATTATGAAATTGGCACACGAGCATGTTTGAGCAAATTTTCACAATTGATATGCTGATATTCTGTGTTTATTTACAATTTATTTATCGATAATTATTACTTCAATAATTTCATAAGCTATATAAAAGCCGCTTGTAGTAAATTCAACATAATTTTTCTTTCCTTTTTTAAATTTTATATATAACAGATAGCTTCGTTCTATTATTTTACATTCTTATATTTTTGCTATAATCTTATAAAAAAATCTTTATCAGCTTTTCTAACCTTTGGTAGTTTTACCAAATAATCGTTTACTATATCGCGTTTTCCAACTGCCATCATTACAACCGATTTTAACCCATATTTGTCAAGATTTAGGGCTTTGTCTAATTCATCAGGATTAAAACCTTCCATAGGTGTACTATCAACATTTAACATTGCAGCTGTTGTTAGAGCAAAACCTAATGCTATATATGCTTGTCGTGCAGCCCACGAAGTTTTATCAACACTCGACAATAACCTTAAAATACTCTTTTTATATTCTTCTAAACTTTCAGTTGATTGATTTCTTGTTTTAGCTATGAGATTAATAAATTCTTCAGTTTTTTCTTCATAACCATCTTTCCAAACCGCAAACACAAGCATATAGTCCGATTCGGTTATTTGGGGCTGATTATAACATGCTGCTTTCATTTTTTCTTTAACTGTTTTGTCTTTAATAACCAAAACATTAAAAGGTTGTAATCCCATTGACGATGGTGATAAACGAATAGCTTCAAGTATGGTATTTAATTTATCATTTTCCACTGCTTCGCCATTCATTCGTTTGGTAGCATATCTCCAGTTTAAGTTTTCTATAATATTCATAATTATAATTTTTTTATTAAAATACAACAATTAGGTAACTTATAAGTTCAAAATTACTTTTAATAAATTGATAGATTATAGAATATCTAAATAAAATATATTGAAAGGCGAATTAAACAATACTCTTTATTTATTAGGTTCAATTCTGTTTTTTAGCTCTTCCATTTCTGTTTGCAGTCGTTTAATTTCAAGTTCTTTTTTCTCAATTCCAATGCGTGCCGATATTATACGTGCCTCAATTCCGGTTTTCATTGTGCTTTCTTTTCCGGTTGAAATTAAAATATCTAAATGATCTTCTAATTCTAATAAATTTTCTTTGTCTTTTTCTATACTCTCTTTTATCTGGTATATTTCTGTGTTGGTTTCGGAAAGTTTGTATTGCATTCTCACTTCCCAGTTCTTTTTTTTGGTATGAAAATATTCGTCAACACGAACATTTAAAATTTCAAAAGCATTTTGTAATCGATTGTAAAGCTCTTCGCGTTCATCTTTTATTAGTTTAATACCTTTAAACTCCGATTGAATTTTTTTAAGAAATTCTCGTGTATCTTTATATTCATGCGTTGTTTCTGCTTGCGAATAACCTTTGTCAATTAGTGTTTTTAATCGTTTATAATTTTCTGATGCTTCTTTAGTAAATGAACCTCTTTCTTCATCTTGGCGGAAATTTAGTTTTTCAAAAGCTCGTTGCAAAATCGATTGTAATTCAACTCTTTGTTCTCTCAATAATGCCGATTCTCTAATTTCTGTTTGCAAATCTTTAAGCTGCTCGCGAATAGTTTTAAAATCTATTGATTGTTCCGATTGGATTAAAATTTCATCTACTTTAGGCTTAAATTCGTTATATTGAATTTGAGCTATTGAAATAAATTTCTCGTTTGCTTCTTCCTTTCGGATATTAATTGTTAGAAATGCCTCTTGGATTTTTGCATAAAGTTCATCTTTTTGTTCTCGAGTAAGTTTTGCATCACGCAAATTAGCTTGAACATTAATTAGCAACTCTTTTGCTGTTTTGGTATCATCGCTGTTATTTGAAAATTCAACCGCTTCATTAACGCTAAGTTTTAGCTTACTATAATTTTGAGTAGCTTCTGCAATAAAATTTGATGTTTCATTATTTTGTACCTCTTTCAATTTTATAAATGCTTCCTGCAATTTGGCATATAGTGCTTCACGATGTTCGCGTTGTAATTTAGCACCTTTAAAAAGCGACTGAACCTGAATAAGAAAATCCCAAGTTTCTTTATTATCTTTAGAATTATTAACCATAAACGATGCTTCATCAACCTTTGCTTTAATGTTAAAGTAATTTAATGCCGCTTCATTTTCAAAATTCATGCGTTCATCGTTTATTTTTTGATTTACTTCGGCAAAAGCAACTTGAAGTTTATTATATAACTCTTCTCTATCTTCACGATTAAGTTTTAGTCCCTTAAAACAATTTTGTACTTCAATTAAATATCCTTTTGCTTCGCGTAAATCATTAGTTTTATTAACTTTACTAAGAGTATTTTCAAGTTTGGTTTTAAGTTCTTTATAGTTTTTTAGACTTTCATCGTCTCGCATTCTTTCGTTTTCCATAATAAGAAAGTAAATTAAAATAATTATATACCTCGTTAATGAACAGAGATATTGCAAAATTAAAAAAATGCAGACACTAATAAGTAAAAATTATAAAATTTTCATTTTACGCATCATTTAACCATATAATAAAAGCGTTTACAGGTAAATATTCGATTTTCATAGAATTTTTTTAATTTTTTTACAATTTATTAAAAAGAGTTATGTATTTTTACTGAATAAAATTAAAATATGGATTGGCTTAGAAAAATTATAATCGCCCTTGTTGCATTTCTGATGTCGTTAATAAGTGATTTGTTCGGGCAAACAAATCAAGTACCACAATCGTGGACACTTCAAACTTGCATTGAATATGCTATGCAAAATAATATTCAAATAAAGCAACAAATCCTTAACGAGGAATTAGCTCGTCAAGAGGTAATTAGAAGCAAATGCTCATTATTGCCCAGTTTAAATGCTAATGCAAGTCAGGGTTATAATTGGGGGAGAAATGTAGATAGATATACTAATCAGTTCTCGGAATCGCAAGTACAATCAAATAATTTTTCATTATCAAGTCAAGTAACGCTATTTAATGGATTTCAACAATACAATAATTTACGTCAAAGCCAATTAAATCTTCAAGCAGGAAAATTTGATACCGAAAAACTTAAAAATGATATTGCATTAGGAATTGCAACTGCATATTTGAATATTTTGTTTTGTCAATCGTTAAAAGACAATGCAAGTTTGCAATTAAAAGCTACCCAAGAACAATTAGAAATAACCAAGAAAAAGGTTAATGCCGGCTCATTATCAGAATTAAATTTATTAAATATTGAAGCGCAATACGCATCGGAAGAGCTACAGCTTACAAATGCAGATAACCAGTTAACAATGGCTTATTTAACTTTAATTCAAATGCTTGATTTGAAAAACAGTAAAGATTTTAAAATTGTTGAGCCACAATTAACAATTACCGGCACACCGGAATTACTTAAAACCCCGGAAGAAATTTTTAATGCATCGGTTAATAAAATGCCCGAAATAAAAGCATCAGAATATAGAATTAAAGCTGCTCAAAAAAGTTTGCAAATATCACGAGGCGGATTATTGCCTACGTTATCACTTCAAGGCTCATTAGGTACCGGATACTCAGATGGTAGCAAGGAAGTTATAGGCAGCACAATGGGAGGATTTCAAACAATAGGAACTGTTGTTGGTACAAATCAGCAAGTTATATCTACTATACCTTCGTTAGAATATAATTATGCAACAAAATCATTTGAAAATCAAATAAATGATAATTTAAGTAAAAGTTTGTCATTCAATCTTAGTATTCCTATTTTTAATGGATACCAAGTTAGAAGTAGCATAAGCAGAGCAAAAATTAACTTAAAACAAGCCGAATATAATAACGATTTGCAAAAAAATCAGTTGTTTAAAAGTATCCAGCAAGCAAATACTGATGCAATTGCAGCATTAAAAAAATACTATTCTGCAGAAAAAGCTTATACAGCTTATAAATCAGCATACACTCAAATAGAACAAAAGTATTCGCTTGGTAGTGCAAGTTTTTTTGAATTTACTGATGCAAAATCGAAATATACAAAAGCTCAAAACGAATTAACTCAAGCAAAATTTGATTATATATTTAAAACAAAAGTTATTGATTTTTATTTAGGAAATCCCATTAAACTTGACAATTAGGAAAGGAAAAAGATAAAAGGAAAAAGTGGGAAGTTGGAAGTTAGAAGTTGGAAGTGGAAATTGATGTGCTAATGTGCTAATGCGATGATGATGTTTACTCAGTGAAATTTAGTGTTCTAAGTGCCTTAGTGGTGAAAAAGTTACAAGTAGCTAATAGCTAA
>CAZRCF010000253.1:0-1504 GCA_964598505.1 uncultured Lentimicrobiaceae bacterium
AAATTCTTCAGTTGATTGAAGAATTTACCATTTTTGAAAATTTTTATTGAAAATAAAATATACCAAATTATTCTTCAATTTCGCTTAACTCTAACCAACGCATCGATTTTTCATCAATTTTATTGTCAATATTGTTATACTCCATACTCCATTTTGTTAATTCTTCGGCAGAACCATTGCCGGAGTTCATTTTTTGCAACAATTCAGCTTTTTCGATTTCTAAGTCTTGTATCTGTTTTTCAAGATTTTCGTACTCTTTTTGTTCGTTATAGGTACGTTTATTTTTTTTTATACGTGGAGTTCGAGTATCTTCTTTAATTTCATCGGTAGTATCTGATTTAGAAAGTTTTGAGTATGATTTTTTTTGAAATCTGTAGTCGGTATATGAGCCATAAAAGTCTTTAATTACACCATTACCTTCAAAGCAAAAAATATGATCGGTAATTTTATCTAATAAATATCTATCGTGCGAAACCACAAGCACACAGCCATCAAAATGCAGTAAAAATTCCTCCAAAATATTCATAGTTTCAATATCGAAATCGTTTGTAGGTTCATCGAGCAGAAGAAAATTTGGATTTTTACATAATGTAAGCAAAAGATACAATCTTCGGCGTTCACCACCACTTAATTTCTCAAAATAATTCCACTGTGTATTGTACGAAAAACCAAAATGATTTAAAAATTGTGCTGCCGAAAGTTCCGAACCATTTTTTAGTTTAATTACTTCTGCAGTTTCTTTAACAATATCAATAACCCTTTTTGTTTCATCAAGCTGTAAGCCATCTTGCGAATAATAACCAAGTTTAATGGTTTGTCCTAAAACAATTTTCCCTTTATTAGGTTTAAGGTTTTCGGTAATAAGTTTTAATAAAGTTGATTTACCACAACCATTAGGACCTGCAATACCAACTCTTTCGCCCTTTTTAAAAATGTATGAAAAGTCGGTTAAAATTGTATTATCGCCATAAGAAAAGTCGATATTATTAATTTCTAATATTTTATTGCCTGTACGTTCGGTTAAAACGCTTAATGTAAAACTATCATTATCAGTTCTTTTTAAAGCTTTTTGTTTTAATTCGTAAAATGCATCAATTCTGGCTTTCGATTTTGTTCCGCGAGCTTGAGGCATTCTGCGCATCCATTCCAATTCGGTTTTGTATAGACCTTTAGATTTGCCTGTTTCTGCATTTTCAACTGCAATTCTCTCGTCTTTTTTTTCTAAATAGTATTCGTAACCGCCTTTATATTTGAATATCTGATTATTATCTAATTCAATAATTTCGTCACACACTTGGTCTAAAAAATATCTATCGTGAGTAACCATCAAAAGTGTAAGTTGATTTCGTTGAAAATACTCTTCAAGCCATTCAATCATATTAATATCTAAGTGATTTGTAGGCTCATCTAAAATTAAAATATCTGCATTTTCGATAAGTGCTTTTGCAAGAGCAATTTTTTTCTTCTGTCCACCCGAAAGCTGATTTGCTTTTTGTTCTAAATC
>CAZRCF010000253.1:1604-4483 GCA_964598505.1 uncultured Lentimicrobiaceae bacterium
CCGGAGCCATTTTTGGCTATTAAAGCAACTTTACGACCTTTTTCTAATCCAAAAGTAATATCGCTAAAGAGAGTTTTTTCTCCATAAGATTTTGAAAGATGTTCAACTAAAAGTACATTCATTTTAAGCAAAGTATTATTAAATACAAAAATAAAAAAGTTCTGCTTAATTAGCAGAACTTTAAAAAGTATATTATGATATGATTATACTTTTTTCACATCAATTGCTTTCTTACCTCTTTTGTCTTCAACAATTTCAAATGATACACGATCATTATTATCAAGTTTTTCTGATACTCCAGATGCGTGAACAAAAACTTCTTTTTGAGTTTCATCATCAAGAATAAATCCGTAACCTTTGCTTTCGTTGAAAAATTTCACAGTTCCTAGTGACATAATATTAAGTATTAAAAATTTATAACATGCAAATATATAATTAATTATTAGATATTATGCAATAAATATTAAAAAAGTGAAATATTTATTTGATAAGTTTATTTTATTGATTTTTAAAAACCCATAAAAATATAAATAGTGCCTGCCAGAAAACACTGTGTTTGATAAGAAAACTTCAAATTTGAGACATTCGTAGCAACAAATATAGGGCGTTCACTGGTGTAAATAAGCTATATTTGTTGCAAGAATAACAAAAAAGTTGGCGTTTTCTTGCGAACACTAAATATTAATAGGTGCTTGAATAGTCAATTGCGCGATTATTAACTATCTTTGTAAATTATTTTATAATAGAATATCCATGGATATATTTTTAAAAACACTAATTGTTGACGCTAATACTGGGTTTTACAAATCAAAAAGACATACTGTTGGTAATTTTTTTGGTCCAGTTGATTTAGGGCTTGATTTATCAGGTAAATATAATAGTTTAAATTTTGGCACAGGTTTATTGGCAGGTTCAATATTCCCGGGTTCTAATCGTCTTTTTTTTACTGGTTTTTCGCCTTGTTGGGGTGGTTTTTATGTTTCATCAATGGGCGGAGCAGGTGTAGTTTTCGATAATTTAGGATTAAATTTAGTTTCAATTGTTGAAAAGGCAAAATCGCCATCAATATTATACTTAAATCGTACTCATGGCGAAGAAATTGAAGTAGAATTATTGCCTGTAGATGTTAATGCGATATGGAAATCGGGTAGAGGAGGAGTGTATTCGATGATGGAATATGCTTACGAAAAATTTGGTCATCGCTATGAAACCGACCCTCGTATTTTAGCAGTTGGACAATCGGCAATGATGTCTGATTTTGGCTCAATATGCTCGGCTCCAATTAAAGATGGTGGTATTACTTATGTTGATACTTGGGCTGGTAGAGGCGGTTTGGGAACAAAAATGTTTAAAGACCACGGCATTGTTGCTGTTATTTATGGTGGTACATATATTGATGAGGATTTTAATGATAGGAAAGTAGCTGATTCTTGGTTTGAAACAAAATATAACAAGAAATTAGCTGCCAAAGCTATGGAAGCCACTACAAAATATCGTTTTGACGATAATTTTGAAACAGGCGGAACATTTGGTGTTAATTATGCTACAGTTGGTGGTAATATTATTGCATTTAATTATAAATCAATTTATTGGAGTGAAAATGATAGAAAAGAACTTCATAAAAAATTTATTTTAGAACATTATTTAAAACAGTTTAACGAAGAAACTATTCAAACTAAGCAATATCGTACTTGTGGTGAGAAATGTTCTGCTGTTTGCAAAAAAATGAAAGGCGAATTTAAAAAGGATTTTGAGCCATATCAAACAATGGGACCATTATCTGGCATTTTCGATCAGCGTGCTGCCGAAATGGTTAACCATAAAGCCGATATGTATGGTTTTGATGCAATTTCGGTTGGAGGTGTTATTTCGTGGTTGATGGAATGTGTTGCCGATGGCTTAATTAAACCATCGGAGCTCGGATTTGCCGAAAAGCCTATTTTTAGCCCTGATGGCTTTAATATTGTACGCGATTCGATGCACAATGCTCATATTGCAATTAAAATTTTAGATGGAATTATTGAAGGTACAAATAGCATGTTAGATTTATCGCAAGGAGCAAGAGTTTTAGCTAAAAATATTAGCTACGATAGGGGCAGGAGGGTAATTGATAAGTTTGTTTACAATGCTTTTGGTCGTAAGGGTTGGATGGTTCCTAATCAATATTGGACACCTGGTGTTATGTCGCCAATGCCTATTATGGGTAAATATTATATGAATTATGGTAAAGATTTCTTTGAACCTCGAAAATTGGGCAACGAAAATGCAACACGAATGATTAAAGAATTACTTGTTGATAATCTCGGTATTTGTCGTTTCCACAGGCAATGGGCAGAAGAGATGATACCTGATATTATGGGTAAACTTTATGGAATGAAATATGATTATCAAGATGTTACAAAGCGAACAGCTCAATGGATAAACACTCGTAATTCATCTCAATTCTGGGAATCGGAACGTAATTTCGATTTAATTGATACTTTTTTAATTAAGAAAAAATCGGAAGGAAATCAATCGGAAAGCCTTGATAAATGGGTAACTAAGTTTAAAAACAATAAACACGATGCTGCTTTCGATTTTTGGTACGATATTCACAAAGGTGTTAATGAAACTTTAGGTGAGTATTAAAAAAATCTTGGAAGAAGAATATCATCCAAGATTTTTTTAATAAAGTTATTAAATCAATTATCCTTTTA
This sequence comes from uncultured Lentimicrobiaceae bacterium, assembly GCA_964598505.1. Taxonomy (GTDB): domain Bacteria; phylum Bacteroidota; class Bacteroidia; order Bacteroidales; family WCHB1-69; genus CAZRCF01. The sequence continues at coordinate 4,301 of CAZRCF010000253.1, forward strand.
AACTTTCACGAATTAATTGTTCAATCTCATCAAATAATTCAGGATTATCTAATAATATTTGCTTAGCAGCATCGCGTCCTTGACCTAATTTTGTGTCGTTATACGAGAACCAAGAGCCACTTTTTTTGATAATGTTATAATCAACAGCTAAATCTATTAATTCGCCAATTTTTGAAATACCTT
>CAZRCF010000254.1:0-4460 GCA_964598505.1 uncultured Lentimicrobiaceae bacterium
TTATTAATAAATACGGTGCTGTTAGCAAAGAAGTTGTAATTGAAATGGCGAGAGGAGTTCAGCAACTTTGCAAAACCGATTATGCAATTTCAATATCAGGCATTGCCGGACCCGATGGAGGAACTAAAGATAAACCTGTAGGTACTGTTTGGATTAGTATTGCTACACCAAACACGATTGAGGCAAAACATTTTTTATTTGGCGATAATCGTCAACGTAATATACGAAGAGCTGCTATTGCTGCTTTAAATGAATTGAGAAAAGAGCTTTTAAATCAATAATATACGTTATTCAACTGTAACCGATTTTGCTAAGTTACGAGGCATATCAACATTACAACCACGCAATACAGCTATATGATATGCAAGCAATTGCAGAGGAATTGTAGCTAATAAAGGAACTAGTAATTCATCAGTTTCAGGTATTTCAATAGTATAATCCGCTAAGTCTTTAACGGCAGTATCACCTTTTGTAACAATGGCAATTATTTTACCTTTACGTGCTTTAACTTCCTGAATATTACTTATTACTTTTTCGTAAGTGCCTTTATTTGTTGCAATTACAACAACCGGCATCTCTTTATCAATAAGAGCAATAGGACCATGTTTCATTTCGGCAGCAGGATAGCCTTCGGCATGTATATAAGAAATTTCTTTTAACTTTAAAGCACCTTCTAATGCAACAGGAAAATTAACACCTCGTCCCAAATATAAGCAATTTGTAGCATCTTTATATTTTAATGCAATTTCTTTAGTAATTGCATCACATCGTAAAGTTTCTTCTACTTTTGAAGGGATATCTTCAAGGTCGGTAATTATTTGATTATATTTTGATTTAGCAATAGTTCCTTTTTTAGCACCTAAAGCCAATGCCATTAATGTTAAAACTGTAACTTGGGCTGTAAATGCTTTCGTTGAAGCTACACCAATTTCAGGACCAGCATGAGTATATGAGCCGGCGTGAGTTGCACGAGCAATTGAAGAACCAACAACATTACAAATTCCAATAACTGTAGCACCTTTTTGTTTTGCAAGATCTATTGCTGCTAAGGTATCTGCTGTTTCTCCCGATTGTGATATTGCAATTACAATATCATCTTCATAAATAACAGGATTTCTATATCTAAATTCCGAAGCATATTCTACTTCAACAGGAATTCTTACAAGTTCTTCAATAATATATTCTGCTACTAATCCAGCGTGCCATGATGTACCACAAGCTATAATTATAAAACGACGTGCACGAAGCATTTTTTCCTCAAATTCGATAATTCCGCCTAACGAAACAACCTCTTTTTGTACATTTAATCTGCCACGCATACTATCGCTTATCGAACGCGATTGTTCGTAAATTTCTTTTAGCATAAAATGTTCAAAACCGTCTTTCTCAATTTGATTTAAGCTAAGCTCGAGTTGATGAATATATGGTGTTGATTCAATATTATGTATAGTTTTTATCTTTAATTCATCATTTAGCGACACAATTGCAATTTCTTCGTCGTTAAGATAAACTACATTTTTTGTGTATTCAATCAAAGGGGCTCCATCGGAAGCAATAAAATATTCATTTTCGCCAATACCAATAACAAGCGGACTCCCTTTTCGTGCACAAATAAGAGTATTAGGCAATTGAGTTGAAACGATAACTAAAGCATAAGTACCTATTACTTGGTTTAAAGCCATTCTAACAGCTTCTGCTAAATCAACTTTTTCGTTTATTCTAATATCTTCAATTAAATGTACTAATACTTCGGTATCAGTATTACTTTGAAAAATATATCCTCTTTTTATTAGCTCTTTTTTTAAAGTTGCGTAATTCTCAATAATTCCATTATGAATAAGAGCCATATTCTCATTTTGAGAAAAATGAGGGTGAGCATTTTCGTCATTTGGTTCGCCATGTGTAGCCCAGCGTGTATGACCAATACCAGTTGTTCCACTAATGTCTTCACCTTCTACATGATACTGCAAATCAGATACTTTGCCACGACATTTATATAATTTAATATTATCTTTTAATAATGCTACACCTGCACTATCGTAACCTCTATATTCAAGACGTTGAAGCCCTTTAATTAGAATTGGATATGCTTCACGTTTTCCTGTATATGCTACTATTCCACACATATTAAAATAATTTTAATCAAGAAATGTATATGATAATTCTAATCGTAATCTATCGTTTTTACTTATTATTGTAGGATTATATCCACCTAAAACTAATCTGTTTGCTACAACAGATCTTCCTGATACAAACAATGTAATTCCATAATCATCGTTATTTGAATCTATTAATTGCTGAATATATCTTGTAATTCTAAATCGATATTCATTTTTTGTATTATTGTATTGCCCGCCAAAATATGATTCACCTTGTATTAAAGCATCATCAGGCAGATATTGGTAACTACCTGTTGAAGTGTTTTTTGCTAATGTGAGTTTTGCAGGAACATAAAGTGTTCTATAGTTTGGAATTAAATTTTTTATAACTAATTCTGCTTTGTTTATAACAACTCGTCTTCTATTAAACCTATTTTTAATATTTGGAAAATAAATTTTTGCATTTATTCCTCCTAAGGGTTGCAAGTAAATTTTTTCTGCACCAAGCAAAGTATTTCCATTAATTTGATTTTGCAAATCGCTAACAGCACCAGTATAATTAAAATGGTTATATAAGTTTATTCTTGCACAATCATCTTCTACTATTAATTGAAATGGATCTTTAACTCCGGTTGAATTATGATAATAAACAAAAATACCTGATTTTATAGATTTATTAATACCCAAATATAGTAAATGTCCTAATTTATAAGCATTTTCAGCAGTAATATAAATACCCTTACAATAAGCTTTAAAATTATCATTATTATCAATTTCAGGCGAACCTGATTTATCAATAATTTTTCGTTTTGCCCATTCATTAGTCAACCTAATTCTAAATGCAGGCAAAACAGTATCAGAATTTGAAAATTGGACTGTATTAATTCTGCTTGTAATATATTCGTTTGGATTATTATTTAAAGGTTTTGAAAAATAATTCAATGTATGATTTTGGTTATATGAATTATTTACATTCAAATCTTCATTAATTTCATATACTTTAAAATTAACAGCAGCATTAGTATCGCCATAGAATCCTCTAAACGCAATAACTAAAACAACAGAATCTACTTGAGCATCAGTACCAAAACTTACACTTCTTGATGATAAATTTAATTGAGTAGCAATTCCTGCTTGAATCTTGCCAAAAATTGGGTCGTTTAACCATCCAATTACATTTTGACTAAGCCCATTGGTATTAATGGTATCTTCTTTAACCGAATATGCAATTATTGCAACCGAATCGGTAAAACTTAAATTAAGTTTGTCTGATGGAGGTTGAATATCTGAACCCAATAAATCGGGTTCTTTATTACAACTATATATTAATATGGTTAAAATTAAAATTTGTATTACAAATAGCCTGTTTTTAATAAATTGTAATTTCAATGTAAATATTTTTTTGTTAAACATAAATAATTAACCTCTATGCAAAAACTTTTGTATCATCTAAAATTTCATCATAAAAAGAGTTTACAGAACTAATAAGGTTTTCTTCCATACAAAGTCCAAGAATAGGTTTTGAAAGGAGAGATAAATGAGCCATTATTTCAGGATTTATATTATCGCTGCCAATAACAACTGCATCAGCAAATTCAGTAGCTGCTTTTGTAGTACTTATATAATTGGGAGTTTTATAATGTTTTAAATCTTTTTGAAGAATTCCATCAAAACGTAATTTTGATAACATTTTATTATCTAATTCGCCAACAAATTCGTCGTCATAAATTGTATAAATAACTTTTGAATCGCAAAACATTGGATTGTCTTTATACATTCGCTTAACATACATTGGAACTAAATGCGACATCCACCCATGACAATGAATAATATCAGGCGCCCAACCTAAATTTTTAACAGTTTCAATTACTCCACGTGCGAAAAACATCGCTCTTTCATCATTGTTTGCATAAAAAACCCCGTTTTTATCATCAATAATAAGCTTGTTTTGAAAATACTCATCATTATCGATAAAGTAAACCTGAATACGGGAACTTGGCATTGAAGCCACTTTTATTATCAATGGATGATCTGCATCGTTAATAATAATGTTCATTCCAGATAAACGAATTACTTCATGTAACTGATTTCTTCGCTCATTTACACATCCAAATTTTGGCATAAAAAGTCTGATTTCTTTTCCCTTTTCTTGCATTCCATAAGGTAAGTTTTTGCAAATTGTAGATATTTTTGTATCACTAATATAAGGGAAAATTTCTTGAGAAATGAATAATACTTTTCTTTTTAACATAGCTATTTTTCTCTATTTCGGTTTTTGCAAAGTTACTCATTTTATTTCATATAAATTGTATGTTAATAAATAATTAACTTGTAAATTATTTTTAAAAGCTAAGTAAAACG
>CAZRCF010000255.1:0-4420 GCA_964598505.1 uncultured Lentimicrobiaceae bacterium
GAAAGCCATGTTCGCACGAAAAAGTAGTATTTTCATTTAAAACACCTTCTTGCTGACCAATTAAGGCATTAACAATTTTAAATGTTGAACCAGGTGGATACATTGCCATTAATGCACGATTAAATAAGGGGTCATTTAATGTATCTTTTAATAATTTCATATAATTATCACCTCTGGTTTTGCCTACTAAAAGGTTTGGATTGTAAGTAGGGCTTGAAACTATTGCTAAAATTTCGCCGGTACTTGGTTCTATTGCAACAATACTTCCTTTTTTACCTTTCATAAGTCTTTCACCAAGCAGTTGTAGTTCAACATCAATACTCGACCATAAACTTTTTCCTGCTTCGGGGATTGTATCATACTTTCCATTTTGGAAAGAACCTTTTTCTTGATTATGTACATCAACCATAGTAATGCGAACACCTTTTTTTCCTCGTAAATATTCTTCATACGATTTTTCAATACCACTTACTCCAATATAATCACTTGGAATGTAATAAGGATTTTTTGCAATAATTGCATCATTTACCTCGCCAACATAACCTAAGGTGTGAGCAGCTGTTGGATTAGGATAAATTCTTTTTGTTCGCGATTGTACATAAAAACCAGGAAATTTATATAGTTTTTCTTCTAAATGTCCATACATCTCTTTTGAAATTTGTTTTTCAAAAATTGATGAAGAAAATGGAGAAATAGTTTTTGCTTTTAATAATCTTTCAATTACTCCTTGATTATCAATATTTAATATTTTGCATAAATCAGCTGTGTCAAATTCTGTTACCTGATTTGGAATAACCATTAAATCGTAAGTAGCTTCATTAAAGGTAAGTAATTTGCCATTTCTGTCGTAAATTATTCCTCGTGAAGGGTGCATTACAATATACCTTAAAGCATTTTTTGAAGCATATAGTGCCGAACTATCATCAATTATTTGCAAATAAAACAACCTTGTTAAAAAAACAAAACCTACACTAATAAATATAGCTATTAATATAATTTTTCTATTTGTGAAGCTATTTTTCATTGTTTTATTAGTTTGTTTAGTTTACTTATTTTGTCGAATTATTTTAATAAATTTGCTAATCGAATTATTTTTTATCAATTATTTTCTATTATGGATGTTGTTGAGCTACGCGAATATTGTTTGTCGAAAAAAGGTGTTGAAGAAGCATTTCCTTTTGATAGTGTTACATTAGTTTTTAAAGTTGGCGGTAAAATGTTTGCATTAACCGGTTTAGATAAACCCGAAAAACTAAGTGTTAATATAAAATGTGAACCCGAATTAGCCTTAGAACTTCGTGAAAAGTATTTATGTGTTATTCCTGGATTTCACATGAATAAACGTCTTTGGAATACCGTTTTTATTGATGGTAGCGTTGATGATATTATTATTAAAAATTGGATTGACCATTCATATAACGAAGTAGTAAAAACTTTACCAAAGAAAACACAGTTATTATTAAATATGTAATTTTTTATTTCAATTTACGACAAATATTTTTTTATAATTTCAGAAATTATTTTGTTATCGGCTTTGCCTTGAAGTTGTTTTGAGGTAATTCCCATAACCTTGCCCATTTCTTTTTGAGAAGTAGCTCCGCAGTCGGTAATTATTTTTTTAATTACTATTTCTATTTCATTTTCCGACATTTGAGCTGGAAGATATAATTTGATTATTTCGGCTTGTGCAAATTCCGATTCGTACAAATCGGGTCTGTTTTGCTCTTTGTATATTTCGCCGGCATCAACTCTTTGTTTAACCAACTTTTTTAAAATAGTATAAGCTTCGTCATCTGAAATATCGGAATTACCACCTTTACTTGCCGATGCAATAGTTAAAGCAGTTTTTATAGCACGCAATGCTTCGAGTTTTTCTTTTTCTCGAGCCAACATTGCTTTTTTTATATCATTATTTATTATTTCAACAATTGTCATACTAATCAACATTATCGTGTAAAAATGGATTTTTTCGTTTTATTTCAATTAAGTTATCATCGGTTTTATTAATAGTAAATTGCGAAGATTGAGGTTCCGAAGATAAAGGCGTTTCAACTAATTGAATTTCTTTGCGTTTATAAGCCGGGGTAGCTTCAATTTCTTGAAGCCCCTGAGGCGTTTTAATTTGCGTACTCATACTACGTAGTCTTGTAAAACGATTATCATCATAACAGTCCTGTGAGTTGTTTTTATCGTTTGCATTTTGTTTTTCTATTTCGATATTGCTTTTCTTCTCATCGTCTAATAAAAAAACTCTTTTTTGTGTTGAGGAACTATTTTCCAAAGATTGATTTGTAGCTACAGACTCATTATTTTTCTCAGAAAAAGTATCAGATTTAATCTCTTTTTTAGATGACTCTGTTAATAATGAGTTTATATTTTTTGGAAATGTGTTTGTTTCATAGCTATTTACAGGTGTTATTACCTGTTCTAAAGTGAAAATATTTATCTCTTTTGGCTGGTTGTTTTCAATTTTTTTAGTTTCGTTTTCGGGAATAATAGAAACGATTGTTTTGTTTGATTTATGTGAAATAAAATCATTGTTATCAGATGAATTAAAACCGGTAGCAATTACAGAAACTTTAATTTCGTTGTTTAAAGTATTATCGTGACCGTAGCCCCAAATAACATTAACATCATTACCCGATTCTTCTAAAACATAATCGGTAATCTCGGTAATTTCGTCCATTCTTAATTCGTCATTACCAAATGTTAAATATAATAGAATATCTTTAGCACCTCTAATATTATTATCGTTTAAAAGCGGTGAATTCATAGCCATTTCAACTGCTTTAATGGCACGATTTTCGCCTTCGGCAGTGCCGTTTCCCATAATTGCAACTCCGCTATTACGCATAACGGTTTTCACATCTTCCAAATCGACATTAATACCACCAACACAGGTAATAATTTCGGCAATACTTTTTGCTGCTGTTGTTAAAATATCGTCGGCTTTTCCAAAAGCTTCGGTCATTTTAAGGTTTCCGTATAATTCGCGAAGTTTATCATTTGAAATAATAAGCAGAGCATCAACATTATTTTTAAGTTCAATAATTCCTTCATCGGCGTAAGTACGGCGTTTTCGTCCTTCAAAACCGAAAGGCAATGTAACAATTCCTACTGTGAGAATTCCCATTTCTTTGGCAAGCTCAGCAATTACTGGAGCTGCACCTGTGCCTGTACCACCGCCCATTCCGGCAGTAATAAAAATCATCTCAGTATTGGTTTCTATAGCTTCGCGTAATTTTCCAATATCCTCAATAGCCGATTCGCGACCTATTGTTGGGATAGAACCGGCACCTAATCCTTTTTTGCCAATTTGTATCTTGTTAGGTACAGGATTGGTTTCTAAAGATTGTGCGTCGGTATTACAAACAATAAAATCAACACCTCTAATTCCTTGTTCGTGCATGTGTCTCACTGCATTACAGCCACCACCGCCAACTCCAATAACTTTAATTATTGATGATTTATCTTTAGGCAACTCAAATTTTAATATTCCATCATTCATACGGCTATATATTATAAAGTCTAATTTTCTATTTAATTTATAAAAATAATGTTTATATCATTATTATGGTTTTATTTTAATAAAGTTTTTCAACAAAATAATGTTGATATTGTTCTTTTTTCAATAGTTTTACTCAATATCGTCTGCCGAAAAAATATTTTTAAAAATATCTACAAGTTTTGAACTTGAATTATCTGTTTTTTTAATTTTCTTCTTTTTAGTATTTATCTCCTCATTTCCATCGTTTTCAGGTTTTAAATCTTCATCTTCGGTATTAGTAAATCTTTCAAAACCTTCAATAATTAGCCCAACTCCAGTTGAATAAATTGGGTTTATTAATTCTGCATTAATTGGTTCCGATAAAAATTCACTGGGGCTGCCTATTCGTGCATCCATGCCTGTTTGAAACTCAACAAGTTCTTTTAAATGTTTCATTTGCGAGCCACCACCAGTAATTACAATTCCTGCAATTAGTTTTTTTTGATATCCGCTATTTTGAATTTCATAAACAATATGGTCAACTATTTCTTCCATACGAGCTTGAATAATATGAGCTAAATTTCGTATTGAAATTTCTTTTGGAGGTCGTCCTTTAAGTCCTTGTATTGAAACTATTTGGTCGTCTCTATTTTGTTCAGCTAAGCAAGACCCAAATTGGACTTTAAGAGCTTCGGCTTGCGATTTAATAATTGTGCAGCCCTCTTTTACATCTTCAGTAATAATATTTCCACCCAAAGGAATTACTGCTGTGTGGCGAATAATATTATCTTGAAAAATTGCAATATCAGATGTTCCACCACCGATATCGACCAAAACAACGCCTGCTTCTTTTTCTTCTTCGCTTAAAACGGCACTTGATGATGCAAGTGGCTCTAAAACAATTCCTTCGAGTTCGAGTCCGGCTTTTTTTAC
>CAZRCF010000256.1:0-3066 GCA_964598505.1 uncultured Lentimicrobiaceae bacterium
CCTACAATATGAAGTCCGTGGTCATCGGTTGTTTTATAATTATCAAATTCTCGTTGACGATCTTCTTGGGTAATAATTTTTTCTTTACCTGGTTTATCAAAAACATATAGCTCTTTGTCTTTATCTTTTTGGGAAAGTTTTTCCCAACGAGCCATTTCAAGATTATCCATTGCAGACTTATCTTTTTCTGGAACAATAGCAACACCACCATTTTTAAAGGAAAATCCTTTTTCACTAACATCGGTGCCCCATGCTACCGAATATCCATTTTCTATAGAATTATCAATAATTGCAATTAAGTCGTCCATTGGAACATTATATGACATATCCCAACCCCAATTATCTTCAAGTTCTAAAGCAAAAGGTTTGTAAAATGGATGATGAGTAAAAGAAGTAAAATCAACATAATCGTCGGGATTTATACCAATTTCTTTGGCATAACTTTGAGGAGTGTATTCTTTACCTTTATAAGTAAATTTTTCGGGAATCGGACCAAAATATGCATCTAAAATTCCTTTATATGCTGTAAACCAAGCAGTAGAAATTGTTTTATTCTCATCTTTAATTATTGCATCTAAAAATGCTTTTAAAGCAGCATCTACTTCGCCATGAACATGCCCTTTTTCACCATAATTTAGTCCTTTATATGCTTCCTCAGGAACAATACCATAATTACGAATCATACTAATTACATTTTGAGATGCTCCACCTTGACCAAAATTTAATTTGCCATGTAAACGGAAATATTTCATTCCTTTTTCTTCATAAGCCTTACGAACAATAAACATTTCAGATAAATCAGTTTCACCTTTACCTAATCTTAGTATTTCCGATTCTATAAGTGAAATTGTTGAAAAACTCCAACATGTTCCCGATCTATATTGATCTTTTACAGGTGTTGCTTTTACCTCTTTTACAACAGTAAACTTGTACCCTTCGGGGGTGGTTTCGGTTTTAGTTTGTGCAATAATGTTTAGTGAAGTTATCACTAAAAAAGCTACTGCTAATATTAAACTATTAATTTTTCTTTTCATTTTGTTTGTTTTTTTATTTAATGTACAAATATATTAAATTAATAAAAACCAATTCAATTTTTATTTTTTTATAACAAATGTTATTTAAAAATAGTTCATTTTAAATTTTCACATTTCATATTATGCAATAAATATTTATGAAATGCTTGCCATAAAAAACGCATTGTTTTATTATTATCATTTTATTTGTTGTATCTGTTTTTTGTCAAGGGTAGCATTTCATTCTTTTGGTCAGGCTAAGCTTGTCGAAGCCTTTATTCTAAAAAACACCCTTCGAAAGGCACAATGTGATATTTGTTTTGATATTCTGACTCTGAGAGTATCTCATTCTTTTGATATTTCTTGCAATAACACGGAATGACAAAGAATAATAAATAATTGTTTTACCGCAATAACGACTTATTAAATATAAATCTACTCCTTCCAATGCACTATCCTTACGACTAATTTTATCAGTATTCTATTATTTATTTTTGTATTTTTGCACAAACAAATAAAGTAATAAATTATAGTACAATGAATAACGAAGACCTTTTTAAAAAAATAATTTCTCACTCAAAAGAATATGGATTTATTTTTCCTTCAAGCGAAATATATGATGGATTAAGTGCTGTTTACGATTATGGACAAAATGGAGTAGAACTAAAGAAAAACATACGCGATTATTGGTGGAAATCGATGGTTCAATATCACGAAAATATTGTTGGAATTGATGCTGCAATATTTATGCATCCTACTACATGGAAAGCTTCAGGGCACGTAGATGCTTTTAGCGACCCACTTATCGACAATAAAGATTCGAAAAAACGATACCGTGCCGATGTTCTGTTAGAAGACTATATTGCTAAGTTAGAAGATAAAATTGAAAAGGAAGTTGAAAAAGCTTCAAAACGCTTTGGAGAAACTTTTGATGCAAAAATGTTTTGTGAAACCAATGCAAGAGTAATTGAAAATCAAAAAAAAATTGATGAGGTTAGAGCTCGAATGGTTGATGGTCTTCAAAAAGAAGACTTTGTTGCTATAAAAGAGTTAATTGAAGAGTTAGGAATTGTTTGTCCTGTTTCAGGTTCTCGCAATTGGACTGATGTACGCCAGTTTAATTTGATGTTTTCTACACAAATGGGTTCAGTTGCCGAAGGAGCTGATGTTGTTTATCTTCGTCCCGAAACAGCTCAAGGAATTTTTGTAAATTTTTTAAATGTTTTAAAAAGTAGTCGTTTAAAATTGCCTTTTGGGATAGCCCAAACAGGTAAGGCTTTTCGTAATGAAATTGTTGCACGTCAGTTTATTTTTCGTATGCGCGAATTTGAACAAATGGAAATGCAATATTTTGTTCGTCCAGGCGATGAAATGAAGTGGTTTAACTATTGGAAATCGCAACGAAAAAAATGGCATTTATCGCTTGGGATTACCGAAAAAAAATATCGGTTTCACGACCACGAAAAATTAGCTCATTATGCTAACGCAGCTACCGACATTGAATTTGAATTTCCATTTGGGTTTAAAGAATTAGAAGGAATTCATTCGCGTACCGATTTCGATTTGAATGCACACTCTAAGTTTTCCGGTAAAAAATTACAATTCTTCGACCCCGAAACTAATGAAAGCTATGTGCCTTACGTAATCGAAACTTCAATTGGATTAGATAGAATGTTTTTAGCAATTTTAAGTAATGCCTATAATGAAGAAACGCTTGAAGACGGCTCTATAAGAACTGTTTTAAATATTCCTCCGGCACTTGCTCCTGTTAAAGTTGCAATTTTGCCTTTAGTTAAAAAAGATGGTATGCCCGAAAAAGCTCGTGAAATATTAGACGAACTTAAATTTGAATTTAATTGCCAATATGATGAAAAAGACGCAATTGGTCGCCGTTATCGCCGCCAAGATGCAATTGGAACACCCTATTGTGTAACTATCGACACTCAAACATTAGAAGATAATACTGTAACTATTCGCGAACGCGATTCGATGAAACAAGAACGTGTTTTGATTAAAGATTTATTTAGTATTATTAGCAAAAATTTAAAATCAA
>CAZRCF010000256.1:3166-4399 GCA_964598505.1 uncultured Lentimicrobiaceae bacterium
TAGAAGTTATTGATGCTATTCGTGAAGGCGATAAAATTGAAAGTATTGAAATAATAAAAGAATAAGATTATTTTTTGGCATTATATTTGAATAACTAGCTATTAATTTTAAAAATAATAATATGAAGCGAGCAATAAAAATCCTTTTCGCTCAAGAGAATGATAATTTGCGAGTTTCATACGATAAAAAATAACAAAATAAAAATGAACTTATGAAATCAAAAAAAACATTTTTAATTGCTATTGTTTTAATCTCAATAGCTTTTGTATCATGCAAAACAAGAAGTATCCGCGTTCAGTTATTAGTTCCTGCACAAATTAGTATTCCTCAACACATTCAAACTATAGGTTTGTTAAATCATTCTTTAGCCGATAAAGACCAAAAATGGAATAATATTTTAGAAGGATTTATTACAGGCGAATCAATTTTTGCCGATAAACAAGCATCGTATAGTGCATTAAGAGGCTGTTCAAATAAGCTAAATCAATCACCTCGCCTGAAAAGTGTTGTTTTAGAAAACGAAAATTATAAAGGCACAGGCACAAAGCAATTCCCATTGCCATTAGAATGGTATGAAGTAGATAATTTATGTAAAAAGTATGGAGTTGATGCAATTGCAGCTTTAGAAACTTTTGATTCCGACATTAATACTAATTCGGGTAAAAATGTGAAAAATGAAACTAAAGATGGAAAAAATATAACCGTTACCGAATATTGGGCAGATTTGCAAATAAGATCAAATGCCGGATGGCGAATTTATGACAATAAAAATAAGAAAATAATTGACGAAAATGTTTTTACAGATCAAAAGGGTTGGTATGGAGTTGGTGTAAATCCAAGCGATGCAAAAGGTAAACTTCCATCAAAAAGAGGTGCTGTTGATGAAGCCGGTTATTTTTCGGGAGAAATGTTTGCTGTTCGTATTTCACCAAATTGGGTTTGGGCTACAAGAACTTATTATTCAAAAGAAAATGATGACTTTAAATATGCAGTTAAACTTGTTCAGCTTAAAGATTGGAAAGGTGCTGCCGAAATTTGGAAAAAATACACAAACTGGGGAAATCAAAAAATTGCCGGACGAGCTTGTCATAATATGGCTGTTGCTGCCGAAATGGAAGGTGAACTAAAAGTTGCACTCGATTGGGCTACTAAAGCATATAGAGATTTTAATATAAAAAGCGACCTAAATTATATTAATTTGTTAAATACCAGAATTATTGAACAAGATAGATT
>CAZRCF010000257.1:0-4386 GCA_964598505.1 uncultured Lentimicrobiaceae bacterium
ATATAATATTATTAAATTAATTTTTTATACATCGAACGGCTAATCCTAAATCTTTAAAATTACTGGCTCTTGTTGAATTATTGGTATTATTTGATAAAATTCTACACCATGCAAAAAGTAAATTCTCCTGACTTGAGCTCCACCAATAACCATATTCTCCAAGTTTATTAAAGGTTCCATTACTATTGCGATAACCTGATGGATAAGCTGTAAAACCGCTTTCGTTTGTAGCTCCAGTATTTGGATTAATCCAATGCAATGTACCAGTTTCTTTTAATTTACCACCCGCATCACCTTCACCTCCCAAAAAATTTATAAGTGTTGTCCATTCTGCATCTGTTGGCAAATGCCAACCTGTTGGACATAAGTTGCTTGTATTTGCAACTGCTTTCCAATTATACATTTTCCCATAAGTTTCTCCTATAATCTCATTATTATTGTAATTGCAATAAGCTCCCAAAGTATCGTTACTCCAATAAATATTATTTACAATATGTGCAATGGTATCTCCATTTCTGTAGTGAGTGGTATTTAAATTTTCAGCCATCCAAGTTTGCGAACCAATTTTTACAATTGAATAATTATTATTATCGAAATCGGTACAAGCAGATAAAGTAAAGGTTATTGTTTTGGTGGCTGATGGAATATCGGTAATAATTGTACTATATATTCCCGAATAGCCTTTAAAAAGCAATCGGTCGCCAGGCGTGTAAGCCAAATTTATAGTTGATTTCGAACTTTTATAACTGCTGATAGCATTTTCTGGTATTCCACTTTTTATATATTCAATTTTTGCTTCACTATGATATGGATTAGTACTTATCAGTTTAATATTATAGTTATAGTTTTCGCCACTTATATTAATAAAGTACACACCCTGTTTTAAGCCAGATAATTCAAATATTTGAGTTCCTTGATTATATTTATCATTAGTTTGAAGTATTTTCTTGCCTGAAATATCAAAAATTGAAATTCGTACTATTCCATATTGTTTAGCATAAAATGACAATTTTGCTTTCTCCATCATTGGATTTGGAAATACTTGAGCATTATTTTCATTTAATTGAATATCGTTAATTCCAACGGTTCCCAAATGCAAAATATCGGAGCCAAGTATAGTAAATGAAATACCTCTTGAAAGATACTCAACTCTTACACTATCTATAATATTAGCTGCTCCAGTTCCTGCAAAACTAATATTATAATCTTGAGCGAAAATGTTTACTGTAACAAAAAATAGTACAGTTAAAGTGCTAATTTTTTTCATGGTTCTTTAAATTAAAAAATGAAATATCAATCTTCTTTATAAATTATTTAAAAACTTATGTAAATATATAAAAAAACAATAAAAAAACAATTATTTTAAACTTTTTTTTATTCATATTTAATTTTAAATAATTGGAAAATCTATTTATAACATCATTAACCTAAATTTTGTTTTGATATTTAAGTAAAACAGAGCTAATACACCTCGTAAAAGTATTTACGAGGTGTATTAATTAAAAAAAGTAAAATAGTTTATTGTGAACTATATCATCTTTTCACAAACTTATTAGTTTTAGTTTTATTATAAAAATTTAAACTAAAAACAAAATTCAAGTAATAAATCAATCTCTCAAACAACGAACACTAAATCCATGATTTAATTGGTAAGTATTTCGCTCAAGAATTGTGTTGTTATAATTCATTTCAATATTACGCATATTTGTACCATTTGTGCTTGTAATAGTTGTTGCTGACCACCAACCACCTATGTTGTAAATATCATGATAATCACCAGCGCTAAAACGATTACCACCAGGTAGAGATGTAAATCCACTAATATTTGTTGCGCCAGTATTTGGACTTGTCCAATGTACTGTACCAGTTTCTTTTAATGTTCCTGCTGCAATGTTAGTTCCGCCTAAATAGGTTGCTAATATAAGCATTTCAGCATCAGTAGGTATATGCCATCCAGTAGGGCATAACTTTCGATTATCAGCAACTGAATAGCCATTATATATCCTACCATAAGTAGTTGCATTATTAACATCATTATTATAATTACAATATACTCCAGTAGTTAGTCCAAACCACTGATTATTATTAGTTGAATTAGGGATCGAGTCTCCATTTCTGTATTTTGTAACATTTAAGTTTTGTTTCATCCATGTTTGAGTACCAATTGTTATTGTATCATAAACATTACCGTCAATGTCAGTAACTGTAGCTCCACTGGTACTTGCAGAAAGTGTAGTAAAACTTATTTGATTACCATAGCCTGTACCAACACTATTTACAGCATAAGCTCTAACATAATACATTGTGTTTGGAACCAACCCCGCAATATCAGCAGAAAATGTATTTACCGTGCTTCCACTAACTGCTGTGTTATTAGCAGTAGTTGGATTTGCTGTTAAACTATAGCAAATACCTCTTGAAGTTATTGCAGATCCACCATTAGAAGAAATTATCCCCCCAGAAGTGGCGGTTGAAGATGTAATTGAAGTAGCTGTTGATGTAGTTAATATTGGCACTTGACCTGCCGCAGTAGTTGTAAAACTAATTTGATTTCCATACGCAGTTCCAAAACTATTTGTAGCATAAGCCCTCACATAATAAGTTGTGCCTGCTGTTAAGCCAGTTATGTTTGAAGTAAAAGAACCTGTGCCACTTCCGCTTGAAACAGTACTATTTGAAGTAGTTGGGCTAATAGTTGTTGCATAACAGATACCTCTTGCAGATACAGTTAATCCACCATCAGAAATTACATTTCCTCCTGAAATGGATGAATTTGTTGTTATTGATGTAGCAGCAGTGGTAGTAAGTGATGGAATTCCTGTGCTTAGTGTAGTAAATGTTACTTGATTACCATAAGCTGTTCCTGCACTATTAGTTGCATAAGCTCTTATATAATAAGTTGTGCTTACCGATAACCCTGAGATATTTGCAGTAAATACGCCTATGCCTGTACCACTAGTAATTTTATTATTAGCTGTAGTTGGATTTGTTGTTGTACTATAACAAATTCCCCTTTCGGTTACAGCAGCTCCTCCATTATCGGTAACATTACCACCCGATGTTGCAGTAGTGGCTGTAATAGACACAGTAGTTGTAGTTGTTACAGTAGGAATCAATGCTGGTGTACTTGCATCACTAACACATCGCACACTTAAGCCGTATTGCTTATCATAATACTCCATTGAATAAATAAACGCGCTTATATATGAAATGTAATATGCCCAAGCTTTTGTACTACTTATTTCAGTAGCAGTTCCAAAATATGCACTTTCTCCTGTTGCAAACCCACCACTGGAACCATTACGCATTTTACATGGTGTGGCAGTAAATCCAACTTCGTTTGTAGCACCTGAATTGGGGTTACTCCAATGTGAAGTGCCTGTTTCTTTGAGTTTATCTCCAGCAATATCTTCTCCTCCAAGATTATCTAACAATACTGTCCATTCGTCATTTGTTGATGAATGCCAACCTGCGGGGCATAAGTTCCGTGAATCAGTTACTGCATAAAAATTATATAATTTTCCATAAATATCTGCAATTGATGTATTATTATCATAATTACAATAAGCTCCTGTAGTAAGTGCTTTCCAAACATTACCATCAGTAACATTTGTTATTTCATCACCATTTCGGTAATGAGTTGTTTTTAAATTTTCTGCCATCCACGTTTGTAATCCAATTTTTACAATAGGGTAATTGTTATTATCAAAATCGGTGCATGCTGCAAATGTAAAGGTTATAGTTTTACTTGAGGTTGGTACATCGGTTACAATAGTGCTATTATTACCAGAATATGCTCTTAGTAATATTCTATTACCAACTGTATAAGGCATATCTATAATTGCTTTTGAACTTTTATATTTATTAATTATTATCTCAGGTTTTTCGCTGTTAATAAATTCAATTTTTACTTCAGTTTGGGCTGTGTTTAAACTTATTAATTTTGTATTATAGTTATAATTTTCACCACTAATATTAATAAAATACACACCTTGTTTTAAGCCTGTTAACTGATACTTTTGGGTGCCTTGCAAAAGTTTTTCATCTATTTGTAATACTTTTTTGCCGGCAATGTCATAAATTAATATTTTTGCATTTCCAGCTTGTTTGGCATAAAATGAGATTTCAGCTTGTCCTTGCATTGGGTTTGGGAAAACCTGAAAATTATCGTTATTTACGTATATACTATTGATGCTATTTGGTCCAATTAAATGCAATATATCTGTGCCAAGTAATTTAACAGTAGTTCCTTGCATAAGGTTTTCAACTTTTACACTATCAACAGTAGTAGAAGCTCCAGTTCCTGCAAAGCTAATATTATAGTTCTGCGAATAAATATTTGCAGTTGCAAATATTGCTAAAAATAAGAATGTAATTTTTTTCATT
>CAZRCF010000258.1:0-4379 GCA_964598505.1 uncultured Lentimicrobiaceae bacterium
AATGTTTCTAAATAATGAAACTCAATTCCATGAATTTTCTTTATATTTTCTATTTTCTGCAAAATTTCATTATTTGGAATTTTTGCACTATTATGTTTTACGCCAACAATTAAAACGTTTTTAGGAGTATGTTCGGTAGCAATAAATTCAAAAACATTGGTTTTATATCCATAAGCTTCTAACATCAATGCCCTAATTCCATCGGTTAAAAGTTCTGCTTGTCGCTCTTTTAATATTCCAAATTGGCTAATTAGTTTTAAATCGTCGGTAGGGTTCATTTGCTTTCTTAATTGTTTGTGACAACAAGGAGCACAAATAATAATTTTTGCATCAGTAGTAATTCCTCTAAAAATTGCATCATCGGTAGCAGTATCGCAAGCATGTAAGGCTATAAGCATATCCGTTTTCGGAAGTCCAACTTCTTTTATTGTTCCGGAAATAAAACTTAAATTTGCAAACGATGATTTTTGAGCAATTATATTGCAGTTGTTTACAAGTTCTTTTCGTAGCTCCACGCCTATAACATTTGGTGTTTTATTTAATACATTATATAAATAATCGTACAATGCAAAAGTGAGATAACCTTTGCCGGCGCCCATATCTACTATGTTAAACGAATCTTCGAGTTTGGTGTTTTTCAATATCCCGTCAATAATTTCAATATATTTATTTATTTGCCGGTATTTGTCTTGCATGCTGTTTTTTACATTCCAATCGGCAGTAACAACTCCTAATTCTCGAAGATAAATATTATTTATAGTTGAAATCATTCTGTTCTTTTCATTATCGTGCGAAAGATTAGGTTTATCAATAGTTTTTGCCTCTTTTTGTTTTAAACTTGCGATATTATTTTTGTTTATCGATAAATAGTAATCGGCTAGCAAAGTATATAGCTCGGCTTGCAAAAAATCTGTTTTTAGTAGTTGTTCTGCTATTGCTGCACTTTCTTCAAAAGCATAATTTTTAGTTATATCTTTGGTAGGATATCTATATACAAAAGATATTTTAAGTCCTTCTTTTATTTCTATAAGTTTAGCCGAAACAGTATTTAATTCGTTTGTTTTAATTCGCTTGTTCATAAAAGCCAATCGAACAAAACTCTTATTATCCAAACTTTCGTTTATCAGAAAAATAAATTTTTCAATATTTTCACTCACAATATTTAATTAAAATTAATAGTTGACAAATTTCGTGTTTTTTTTCCAATAATTATCAACTATCAATTTTCGTGTATTGTATTATCTGAATAAAATAATTTTCTGGAAGCGATATATTCTGGAAAATTCCACGACAGAATTCCTTTTGATTCCCATTTTTGTTTAAACTCAATTTTCCTCGCTTCAATAGTTTGATAGTATTTTTCTGATGACATATAATTTTGTTGTTCGGTGAAAAATTTTTCTCGTTGAATTAACTCAATTTCTTTAAGTTCGGATAATGATTTATTTAAATATGGTAATGATTTATCGGAAAGTGATGATAAATAATCAAAATGTATAAATGAATTTTTATAATTTTTAAAGTTATATTTTGCAATAACATTATCCCAGTTTATTATTGAAAATAATACTAAAATAACAACCAAAAAGTATGAATTTGTTTTCAATAAATAAAAATTTGTTTTTCTGTTTTTCACTTTAATAAACACTGTAAATAAACCATAAAGAGTTAATATTAAAAATATTAAAACACCAATTCGTTTATATGCTAACGAATAGTAATAAATATACCAAAAATTTCGAATAGCTACCGAAATAGCCAAAATTGCATTTTGAGCCAACCATGCGTAACTAAAATATTTTATAAATCTATTTTTGCTATAAAAATTCAAATTATTTCGAAAATAATAAAGCACAACAATTACTGAAATAATTATTGAAAGTATTAATAAATATGTTCCTTCGTGTACAAATTGCTTAAGAGAAAGTCCATTCCATTCAAAATTAAACCAGACCCATGAAATATCAATTACGTTTACCACAAAAAGTATTATATTTAAAATCAAAAGCAAAAACAAAGCAGCTTTATACTCATTTTTCAGTGAATTTGGCTTGTTTTTTTTGTTAACTCTATTTTTAATCCTGTATAGATTCTCGCTACTAATTTTATCTCTTTCGATAATCTTATTATTAGCAATTCTTATAAAAATAAAAACGCTAATTATCAATCCAAAAAGAAGAGTTATTATAATTGAAGTGTCAATTTTTTCAATAATAAAACTAAAATATCTATTAAAAAAACTTCCAATTTCTTGGATTAAATCATTAAAAACAGGATTAGAATTGCTATAAAGCAATAGAAATAAAATAATTATGAATAACGGGATTATGAAAATTTTAGATTTCCATATAAAAATCACTATTTTGTAGTTTCTAAATTTCGATTCCTTTAAGTTTTTAATAAATTGAATTTGAGAATTGATAATATTGCTAAGCGAAAGTTTAAATATATTAATAACTGACTTAGCATTAGAATATATAATAAGTCCAATAAATAAAAACAACATTAAAAAATTAATAATATAAGCAAACATAGAGAATGTAAATACTGTTGATAACATAGTAATTACTAAGCCCACAGTAATAGTTATTTGATTTTTGCCAATAAGTCTAAATTGTTTTGTAAAATAAAACCAAGTAATAATAAATGACTCAAAAATCAATAAATTTAAACCAATATTTTGACGATGAAATAGTATTGTAAATAATATCGTACTAATAATTATAATCTGATTTTTACTTTTTCTATACATAAATAATATATTTGTTTATTTCAGAAATAAACGTAACTATAAAACAAATATTATTTTAATGATAGAAAATTAAACAATTATGTTTTTTATTAAAAACAAGAGAAACAACAATGTTTTCTTATAATTAAATTGTTGGCATTTAACTATTTTCCCTTTAATAAATAGCGAATTAAATAATTTCTTTATACGAAAGGCTATACAAATTGTCGGTTTTCATTAAATGATTATGGTCGCCATTTATATTGATTTCGCCGCCATCGAGAATATAAATTTTTTCGGCACGACGTGCAATTTTTACTCTGTGAGTTACAACAATAACCGAAATTTCATCTTTTATTTTGTTTAACAAATCAATTGCAAAATTTTCGGTGTTTCTGTCCATAGCAGATGTGGGTTCATCGAGCAATAACAGCTGAGGTTTTTTGTATAATACTCTGGCAAGTGCAACTAATTGTTTTTGACCACCGGAGATATTTATTCCTTCTTCGCCTAATAATGTACCGTAACTTTGCGGAAAAGCGTCGAAATATTTACCAAAACCTTTTTCGTTGCAAAACTGAATACATTTTTCAAATTCTTCAATAGAATTTTCTAAACTTATATTTTGTATTAAAGAACCATTAAAAAGACTAACATCTTGCGGAACAACGCCAATTTTATCACGATAATCTTTTATTGAGAAATCGTAAAAATCAATATTATTTAATAAAATACTGCCACTTTCGGGTTCATAAAATCGTTGAAGGATATTAAGCAAAGTAGTTTTGCCGCTACCACTTTCACCAAAAAGAGCTACAAGTTCACCTTTTTTTAATTCAATATTTACATCGGTTAATATTTGTTTACGACCAGGGAAACGGAATGCAATATTCTTTAGTTCTAATGTTTTAACATCAATTTCTTCTTTAACATCAATTTCGGCAGGAGTATATTCGGGACGAATAGCTGAAAATTCGTACATACGCTCAAAAGCAACTCTGGCAGCCTGTAAAGTAATGTTTGCAAAAGCAAGATTAATAAAAGCAGGGAAAATACTTCCTGTAATTGATAATATTGCAATTAATGTTCCTATGGTTAAGGCATCGGTATAAACTAAGTACGAACCAAACGATAAAAGCCCAATCATAATTAGCACGCTGGCAAATTCGGCAACAAATTGAAGGCTAATACCAACTCTCCCTAAAGAGAATATTTTATCTTGAAAAAACGAATATATCTTTTGGTTAAGGTCTCCAAATTGTTTTTCCTTATTATCAGCTTTAATCGTATCTATTCCTTGCATTGTATTTACATAATTGCTCGATTTATTTGCATTTCCAACCATTACAGCACGTTGTCCATCAACAACTTTTTTATTAAATTTATACGAAATAGCAATAAAAATTGGAATAGCAATTAACGAAAACAAACCCAATGGAACAGAGTATATAAATAGTATTATTTCGCCAACAATAAATAAAAGTACATCTTTTAATAAACCACCAACTACTGTAGCAATTGTTCGCTGTATTTGAGAAGTATCGTCTAAACGAGCCACTAACTCACCAATTCGGCGATTATCGAAAAACGACTTAGGTAGAAATAATAGATTATTATAAAACTTATCAATTAATCGGTTGTTAAAATC
>CAZRCF010000259.1:0-4371 GCA_964598505.1 uncultured Lentimicrobiaceae bacterium
CCTGAAATCAAAGAGCGAATGGATTTTGAGCTTGATACAATTAAACACATGGGATTTCCCGGTTACTTTTTAATTACTTGGGATTTTATTCTTGAAGCTCGAAAAATGGGTGTTAGAGTTGGTCCGGGTAGAGGTTCTGCTGCTGGTTCTGCTGTAGCTTTTTGTTTAGAAATTACAAATATTGATCCAATTAAATATCAACTTCTTTTTGAACGTTTTTTAAATCCCGAACGTATATCAATGCCCGATGTTGATATTGATTTCGACGATGAGGGTAGAGATAAAGTATTACAATATGTTATAAAAAAATATGGCAAAGACCATGTTTCGCAAATAATTACATTTGGTTCAATGGCTGCTCGCTCGGCAATTCGCGATGTTGCTCGAGTACTAAAACTTCCTCTTACCGAAGCCGATCGCTTAGCAAAGCTAATCCCTGAGGGACCTAAGGTTAAAATTGCTGATGCACTAAAACAAGTTCCTGAATTAAAAAATGCTGTTGAAACCGGTTCCGAGTTAGTTAAAAAAACTCTCCAATTTGCTCAAACATTAGAAGGTTCAGTTCGTAATATTGGCGTTCATGCTTGTGGTGTTATTATTGGACCCGATGATTTAACAAATTTTGCCCCAATTGGCAGAGCTAAAGACTCTGAAACGCCTATTACTCAATTTGAAGGCAGTTTAGTTGAATCTGTTGGACTTCTAAAAATGGACTTTTTAGGTTTAAAAACACTTTCTATAATTAGCGATGCACTTTTTAATATCAAACTTCGTGATAAAAATATTGATATTAATATTGACGATATCCCATTTGACGATACTAAAACTTACGAACTCTTTAGTAATGGCGAAACTACAGCAGTTTTTCAGTTTGAGTCTGCCGGAATGAAAAAATATTTACAAGAGCTAAAACCAAATCGTTTTGAAGATATTATTGCAATGAATGCCTTATATCGACCTGGTCCTATGCAATATATTCCAAATTTTATCAATCGTAAATCGGGAAAAGAAAAAATATCTTATCCATTTCCAATAATGGAGAGCTATCTTTCTGAAACTTATGGTATTACAGTATATCAGGAACAGGTTATGCTTTTGTCGCAAGCGATGGCTGGTTTTACAAAAGGTCAAGCCGATACCCTGCGTAAGGCTATGGGTAAAAAGCAAATTGATACTATGCAAAAGCTTAAAGTTCAATTTATTGATGGATGTGTTGAACGAAAAATGGATAAAGGAAAAGTTGAAAAAATTTGGCAAGACTGGGAAGCATTTGCCGAATATGCTTTTAACAAATCGCACTCAACATGTTATTCATATATTGCATATCAAACAGCATATTTAAAAGCACATTATCCTGCCGAATTTATGGCTGCCAACCTTACCAACAATCTTAGTAGTATCGAAGATATATCTAAGCTTGTTGAAGAGTCGAAAAAGATGGGAATTAAAGTTTTAGGACCCGATGTAAACGAATCGCAATTAAAATTTACTGTAAATAAAATTGGCGAAATTCGTTTTGGACTTGGTGCTATTAAAGGTGTTGGCGAAGGAGCAGTTGAAGCTATTATACAAGAAAGAACCGACAATGGAGCTTTTGTATCAATTTTCGATTTTATGCAACGCATTAACTTGCGCTCATGCAATAAAAGAGGTATTGAAGCCCTTGCTAAGGGTGGTGCTTTCGATAGTTTTGAGAACGTACACAGAGCACAATTTTTTCACTTAGATAATGATAATGTAAACTTTGTTGAAAAATTGATAAAATATGCTACAACATACCAAGAAAATAAAAATTCAGCTCAAGTATCTTTATTTGATGATGAATCAGGCGAAAATCAAATGCCAGACCCCGAATTTCCTTACTGCGAAAAATGGAATAGCCTTGAACAACTTAAATATGAAAACGAGGTTACAGGCTTCTTTATCTCAGGACACCCTCTCGATGAATATAAATTAGCTCTTACATATTTTTGTTCTGCTCAAATTAATAATTTTAAAACAAATTTAAATAACTATTTAAACAGAGAGTTTACTTTTGGTGGCGTTGTAACTGCTATTCAGCATAATTTAGCTAAAAATGGTAATCCTTACGGTAGAATTACAATTGAAGACTATACTGATAGTATTCAATTAATTCTTTTTAAAGAAGATTATTTGAAATTTAAACATTTTTTTGAACTGAATATGTTTTTGTTTGTTAAAGCTAATGTAACTATACCACATTGGAAAAAAGATGATAATGATAAGCAACCCGAAATTAAGGTATTGGATATGATGCTTTTAACCGATGTTGTAGAAAAGTTTTGTAAAGGAATTACTGTTGATATACCTTTTAGTGAAATAAATAAAACAACGATTGATAGTTTTGAAAAATTAATTACAGAAAATGGAGGAAACTGTTCTTTAAAAATTAGAGTTATTCACGAAGACGAAAAACCAATCAGTTTACAATCAAACAAATACAGAGTTAATTGTGTTGATTTTGCAAAAGAAATAAAACAATTAAACTTTAATATACACTTGAATTAATCAATTATTAACCTTAAAAATTAGAAATTATGGCATTAGAATTAACCGACAGCAATTTTGAAGAATTAGTATTAAAATCAGACAAACCGGCTTTAGTAGATTTTTGGGCTGAATGGTGTGGACCTTGCCGAATGATAGCACCTTATGTAAACGAAATAGCTAACGAATACGAAGGAAAAGCAGTAGTAGGAAAAGTTGATGTGGACAATAACCCAGGTATTGCATCTCAATTTGGTATTAGAAATATACCAACTATCCTTTTTATTAAAGGAGGAGTTATTGTTGATAAACAAGTTGGCTCTACTACAAAAGCTGCTTTAGCAGCAAAATTAGACGCACTTTTGTAATTGCCTTAAATACGAAATTAATCTGATTACTATAAATCTTGTTGTGCGAAGTTTGTAACTTCGCACTTCTTGCCTTTTGCCAACAATTGTTCAACAAAGAAAACAATTTTCAAAACTTCTGTATCGGAAAAACAGAAGAACATAATTAAGTAATAGTGTTATTTGTTTTAAATATTTATTGGCTAAAAACAAAAATAAATCATTAATTTTATTGCAATATTTGTACTATTATTAAACATTAAATGAAAACACAAGAAGAGATAATTTCAATTGCAAAGCAAACTATAAAGCAGGAATCTGATGCTTTATTGGGTCTTTTACCAACCATTAATAGCCATTTTGCCGAATGCGTTAATATAATTTATCATTCACAAGGACGAGTAATAATTACCGGAATTGGCAAAAGTGCAAATATTGCAGGAAAAATTGTTGCAACATTAAATTCAACTGGCACACCAGCTATTTTTATGCACGCTGCTGATGCTATTCATGGCGATTTAGGCAATGTTCAGAAAGATGATGTTGTAATTTGTATTTCAAAAAGTGGCAATACCCCCGAAATAAAAGTATTAGCTCCGCTTATAAAAATGATGGGCAATAAATTAGTTGCCTTAGTTGGAAATCTTGATTCGTTTTTAGCCAAACAAGCCGACTATATATTAAATTCAACTGTCGAAATGGAAGCTTGTCCTAATAATCTTGCTCCCACTTCAAGCACCACAGCTCAGTTGGTTATTGGCGATGCTTTAGCAGTTTGTTTGCTCGAAATGCGTGGATTTACAGCTAACGATTTTGCTCGTTTTCACCCTGGTGGTGCTCTCGGTAAAATGCTCTATTTAACAGTTGGCGATTTATGCAAAAACAATGAAGTGCCAAAAGTATCTCCCTCAGATTCAATTAGAAATGTAATTATTGAAATTAGTGGAAAAAGATTGGGAGTAACTGCAGTTATTGAAAACAATAAATTATTAGGTGTTGTTACCGATGGTGATTTGCGTAGAATGTTGCAAAATGAACAACCTGTTGGCGGCTTAAAAGCAATTGATATTATGAGCAAAAATCCAAAGACTGTTGATCAATCGGAGAAAGCTGTTAAAGCATTAGAAATTATGCGTTTAAATAATATTACTAATTTAATTGTTACAAAAGATGGATTATATTTTGGCGTAGTTCATTTGCACGATATATTAAAAGAGGGAATTATTTAAAATCGGTAAGAGTTCGGAACTCTATGTGTTTAATAATATTTTATTTTAGTAATCTAAAAATTACTATATTTGTGCAAATAATTTAATATAATGACCTCAGAAATATACACAGACAAAATTGTAAAAAGATATAAACAGCGATATGTAGTAAAAGATGTATCAATTAGTGTAAAGCAAGGTGAAATTGTTGGATTATTAGGTCCAAATGGAGCCGGCAAAACTACTTCATTTTATATGATAGTTGGCTTAATTAAGCCATTATCAGGCAAAGTAATGCTCGATAATAC
>CAZRCF010000260.1:0-4368 GCA_964598505.1 uncultured Lentimicrobiaceae bacterium
ATTAGTTTTCTATTTTTGGCAAAGGTCTTACTTGTAAAATAGCTCCTCTGTCTTTTGCAATTCTTCTATACCATTCGTCAGGATAAGCAGGATGACCAGGTTGAACCGGTTGTCCATGTCCATTTTCAATAAATACTTTATCTTTATCCGGTTTTACGTTTCCATCCATATATTTAACTAAAAGATATTCGCCAAGCTTACGCCAACGAGCAGTTACAAAATCACCTTGTTGATTTGAATAATCAGTTAAAACTTTATCAACATCGTTGGGTCTTGTCTTTACTAATTCAGCAATTTTTAACTCAATATGGGCAGTTCCTTTAGCAAACATATCTTCAATAAGTTTTTGCTCTTTTTGTACATCAACAATCATATCGCTCCAGCGAGTATATGTCCAGTTTGAAACAAAATTAAATACCCAAAATGCCGATTCCCACGAAAATTTTGTCATACTTCCGGTGCCAACAGCAAATGATTTTGGCACTGATGTTATCCCACAATACATTGGAGTATAAACAGTTAAATATGTGTCATCAACACCAAACCAGTTTATTCCTCCAATATGATTTGGCAACCATGAGCGAGCTTCTGTAATAAACGAAAATCCTGTTTGCTGAGTTGAAATTGCACGTTCGTGAACATAATTTGCAGTATCTTTTCCATTGATAATACTCCATGTCATTGGACGCCAGCGATAAGGGCAATTGTATGGACCGGCACCAACATCTTGAGTCATATCAAATTGCGTTCCTGTATAATGGTCGCGCATCATATTTTTCACATCCTCAAATGATACTTTTTCATCAGGTTTCATATATAATGGCAATCTGTTTATCATATCTCTACCATCAATATATGGGAAATATTTATCTGCTTCTTTACAAACTTTGCGGAAACCTGCCCAAACGCGAGCTTCGCAAGCTCTTAAACCACCAAAATCCATTGGAGCATAAGCATCGGCAAAACTAAATGGAACTTTTGAATCTTTTTTATAATAACCTTTTTCTTTTGCAAAATCAATAACATCATCGGCATAAACACATGCAATTTCAGGTTTATTGATATCTTTAATGTTTTTGAAAGTAATACTTGTTTTTCCATTTGCTAAAGGAAAACTTGTAATACGAGCATGATTTGCATGACCCGAAATATAACCTTCAGGAATTCGGATAGCTACCCAAACAGCACCTTTACTATAAACTACTTTTTCTACACCTTTTTTATCTTTAACTTTTGCAGGGGCACCTTTTCCAATCATTTCTAAAATCCAAACTTCATTAGGATCACCAATTGAAAACGATTCGCCGGTACTGTAATAACCATATTGTGAAACCAATTCACCCATAATTTTTATTGCTTCACGAGCTGTTTTTGCTCGTTGAAGTGTAACATAAATTAAACTGCCATAATCCATAATTGCAGTTGAATCAGCAAGTTCTTCTCTTCCTGTGTAAGTTGTTTCGCCAATTGTAACTTGGTTTTCGTTCATATTACCAACTACTGAATATGTATGTGTTGCTTGTGCAATTTTTCCAAGTGGTTTTCCTGTATCCCATTCTCTTATATCTAAAAATGTTCCTGGAGCATAATCGGCTGCCGGACGATAATATAATTCTCCATAAAGAGTGTGAGAATCAGCAGAATACGTAATATAAGTTGCACCAGTTTTTGATGCTCCTTTTGATACCAAAAAATTGGTACAAGCAAAATTTTGTGGTATGTTTGCAATCATCAACGCAAATAAACCAACTACTTTTAAAGTTTTTTTCATTTTTTTTCTTAATTTTTTATTTTTAGGAAACAAACGTACATTTTTTTTATGATATATGCAATAATTTTAGCTCTTTCAGCGTAAACTTTTTAATTTTATACTTATTCTGTTTAATTTATTTCATATTTTTGCAGATATTTTAATTAAAAAACGGGAAATGAAAAAAATACTTATGGTTGACCTAAAAAGTCAATACGAAAAAATTAAACCCGATATTGATAAAGCAATTCAGGAAGTTATTGATAGTACATCTTTTATAAATGGACCAGCAGTTAAAAAATTTCAAAATAATCTCGAAAAATATTTGAATGTAAAAAATGTAATTCCATGTGGTAATGGAACCGATGCTTTGCAAATTGCAATGATGGCATTAGATTTAAAGCCTGGTGACGAAGTAATCACTACAACTTTTACTTTTATTGCTACCGCCGAAGTTATTGCATTATTACATCTAACTCCCGTTTGTGTTGATGTTGATGCCGATACAATGAATATTTCAATTGAAGCTATTGAGAAAGCTATAACTCCAAAAACTAAAGCCATTGTTCCCGTTCATCTTTTTGGGCAATCGGCTAATATGGAAAAAATTATGGAGTTGGCTAATAAATATAATTTATATGTTATTGAAGATGCTTGCCAAGCAATAGGTGCCGATTATAAATTTAATAATGGAGAGATAAAAAAAGTTGGAACAATTGGTCATATTGGTTGTACATCTTTTTTCCCTTCAAAAAACTTAGGTTGCTATGGCGATGGAGGTGCATTGTTTACAAACGATGATGAATTAGCTCGAAAAATAAGAGGTATTGCAAATCATGGAATGTTTGTAAGATATTATCACGATTTAGTTGGTTGTAATTCTCGTCTCGATAGTATTCAGGCTGCAATTCTTGATATTAAATTAAAATATTTAGATGAATACGCTAAAGCCCGAAATTATGCTGCAGAATATTATAATCGTGCTTTTGCAAATAATCCAAAAATTATTACTCCTAAAACGGCACCATTTACCAATCATGTTTTTCATCAATACACATTAGTAATTAAAGGAATAAATAGAGCTGAAGTAATAAGAAAAATGGAAGAAAAAGAAATTCCTGTTATGATTTACTATCCGGTTCCTATGCACAAACAAAAAGCATATCTTGATCCACGATATAAAGATGGTGATTTCCCTATTTCGGAACACTTATCGGAGAATGTAATATCGTTACCAATGCACACCGAACTTGACGATGAACAGCTAAAATATATCACAAGTTCTCTTTTAGATATTATTAACAATTAGAGAATTATTATAATTACTAAATTGCAAAGATTTTAAATATTTATACATAGATGGAAGAAAAAAATTATTACTCTCACGAAACTGCAATAATTGATGATAACTGCAATATTGGAAAAGGAACAAAAATATGGCATTTTTCACATATTATGTCGAATTGTGTAATTGGTGAAAATTGCAATATAGGTCAAAATGTAGTAGTTTCGCCCGATGTAGTTTTGGGAAAAAATGTTAAAGTACAAAATAATGTTTCAATATATACAGGAGTTATTTGCGATGATGATGTTTTTCTTGGACCATCAATGGTTTTTACAAATGTTATAAATCCACGAAGTGCAGTAAATAGAAAAAATGAATATCTGAAAACTCATGTTGGAAAAGGCGCTACAATAGGTGCAAATGCTACAATTGTATGCGGACACGATATTGGTGCTTTTGCCTTTATTGGTGCCGGTGCAGTTGTTACAAAAACTGTTCTCCCATACTCATTATTAGTAGGAAATCCTGCAAAGCAAATTGGTTGGATGAGCGAATATGGACAAAGATTAAAGTTTAACAGCGAGGGAGTTGCATTTTGCCCGGAAAGCAACGAAAAATATATTTTAAATAACAATCAAGTAACAAAAGCTCAATAATACTAATATGAAACCTATAAATTTTGCTCTTGTAGGAGCTGCCGGTTATATTGCTCCACGCCACATGAAAGCAATTAAAGATACAAACAACATCCTTGTTGCTGCTCTCGATAAAAGTGATAGCGTTGGTGTTATTGATAGCTATTTCCCAAAAGCTGATTTTTTTCTTGAACCTGAAAGATTTGACAGACATCTTTACAAGCTAAATAAAAATATTGAATCAAAAGTAGAGTATGTTGGTATTTGCTCGCCAAATTATCTTCACGATGCTCATATACGTATGGCTTTGCGAAATCATGCAAATGCAATTTGCGAAAAACCATTAGTTTTAAATCCTTGGAATATTGATATCCTTTCCGATTTAGAAAAAGAGACTGGTAGTAAAATATATAATATTCTGCAACTTCGTTTACATCAATCAATTATCGATTTAAAAAAAGAAATTGAAAACGGACCAAAAGATAAAATTTACGATATTGATTTAACTTATATAACAAGTCGTGGAAATTGGTATCATATTTCTTGGAAAGGCGATAATAGTAAATCGGGGGGAATTGCAACAAATATTGGAGTGCATTTTTATGATATGCTTTCTTTTATTTTCGGCGAAGTTAAAGAAAACATTGTGCATTATTCTTCCAATGATTGTGCAGCAGGGTTTTTAATGCTCGAAAAAG
>CAZRCF010000261.1:0-4367 GCA_964598505.1 uncultured Lentimicrobiaceae bacterium
TAAATTTTGTAGATAGAATTTTTGCAAATCCTCTTTTATATAGCGGTTTCGAGAATTTAATGTCTTTAATTGGATATTCGGTACAAGTTTATGCCGATTTTTCGGGCTATACCGATATTGCAATTGGTGTAGCAATGTTAATGGGATTTCATTTGCCAATTAATTTTAATTCACCTTATAAAGCATCTAATCTTGTTGATTTTTGGAGAAGATGGCATATTTCGCTATCAAGATGGTTGAAAGATTATCTATATATACCACTTGGAGGCAATAAAAAAGGGACTTTTGCTACATTTTTATTGTTAGCAATAATTATTTCAGTTGTTTTATTACTTTCAAATATCGAAGCTTCATTACTAATTCTTATAATTTATGAACTAATAATAATTTTTGCAATTTTATTAATTATTCCAAAGTTTAGAAAAATATTTATTACAAATATTAATATTATGGTTACCATGCTAATAGGCGGTTTGTGGCATGGAGCAAGTTGGAATTTTATGATTTGGGGTGGATTAAATGGTGTTGGTATTGTTTTTTATAAGTATTGGAAAAGAAAAAATCGATTATTCCAATTTATTTTTTCATTATTTATTTTATCGTCTTCTTATTTATTAAATTATTTTTTACCCAATCCATTAACAAATATTGTTTTAATATGTGTAATTATTGTTTTTGCGGCAATTTTTATTCAATCAATATTTTCGTTATTAAAGATAGGTTCATATTTTAAATTTGTAAATCATGCTTGGTCGGTTTTTATTACATTTATGTTTGTTTCATTTACTCGACTTTTTTTCCGTTCAGGTTCAAACTTAGAACCTGCCGAAACAAATAAAATTGCTAACGAAACTGCTCAAAACATGATTAACCAAATAGGAGGTAAGTGGAATTTTGAGCTTATACCACAAATGATATATAGTTATCGCTATGTATTTGCAATGATTATTTTTGGATTGATTATACATTGGTTACCAACTAAAACAAAACAATGGTATAGAATAAATTTTGCCCGAATGCCACGATTTATCTTGCTTTTATCAGTAATTATTACTGTTTTTATAATTTATCAATTTATTACTGCCGAATTGTTACCATTTATCTATTTTCAATTCTAAAAATTATCAATATCTCGTTGTGCTAAGTTTGTAACATTTACCCACTAAAATATCAAAAACAAAGCTAAAAAGCAGCGAGGCAATGAAATTACGCGAAGCGGACGGGGTTGTGAATGGCAAAAACAATTACAAATCTTATAAAGGCGTTTACGTCTGTATTGCAAAGCAATACACTACTTTATTTAGATTTGTTTTGTTTTTGACAGAGTGGGCAGGCATCGTAATTTCTTGATTTTTTGCTTTACTTTTGCATCAAGGCAAAAGTAAAAGGAATAAATTTTATTATTGGATTATTTTATAATTCATTATGTTATAAATAATCACATTCTGAAAAAATATTATATTCGAATATCAATGTAAAAAAATATAACTTTCGTTAAAAAGAGCCATTATATTTAAAAAATCTTTATTTTTGCTTTTCAATTTAAAAATATAAAAGATGAAATTACTTGAAGGAAAAGTTGCACTTATAACAGGAGCTTCACGTGGAATTGGAAAAGGTATTGCTTTATGTTTTGCTCGTCATGGAGCTTCAATAGCATTTACCGATTTAAAATATGATGAAGCTGCACAATCATTAGAAAAAGAAATTGAAGCAATGGGAGTTAAAGCTAAAGGTTACGCTTCAGATGCTTCTTCATTAGAAGATTCGGAAAAAACAATTGATGCAGTAGCAGCCGATTTTGGCAAAATAGATATTTTAGTTAATAACGCTGGTATTACTCGCGATGCTTTGCTTATGCGAATGAGCGAATTAGACTGGGATTTAGTTATGAAAATAAATTTAAAATCGGTTTTCAACCTAACTAAAGCTGTTCAAAGAATTATGCTTAAACAACGTTTTGGCTCTATAATAAATATATCATCAGTTGTTGGAGTACATGGAAATGCAGGACAATCGAACTATTCAGCTTCAAAAGCAGGTATGATTGGCTTTACAAAATCAATTGCTCAAGAGCTTGGTTCGCGTAATATTCGTTGTAATGCTATTGCACCCGGCTTTATTGAAACCGAAATGACTCATCAGCTTACCGATGATGTGAAAGCAAATTGGATAAATCAAATACCTCTACGCCGAACAGGTAGGGCTGATGATGTTTCAAATGTAGCACTTTTCTTTGCTTCCGATTTATCGTCGTATATAACTGGGCAAGTGCTTAGCTGCGATGGCGGTATGAGAACGTAAAATTGGTAACCGGTAACCGGTAAATGGTTCATGGTAAATGGAATTAATATAGTTGTGCGAGGTTTTTTGGCTTCGCACTTTTTTTTGAAGTTATTTTGAATATACTGATATTATGTAATGCAAAATTTAAGATTTCTTACATCCAAATTTTGTATCAGTTTATTAGCCAAAAATAATTAAATTTGCAAAAAAAGCATTATAATAGTTACCGAACATGAAACAATATAGCGACAATCCAAATAGTATTAAGTATCACGTTAAAAAATATTTGCTTAAAAATAAAAAGCAATATTTTGAAAAAACTATTGTTGATTTACCTGCCGGTAATGGTGTTACATCTAAATTATTACTTGAAATGGGTGCAAATCCAATTCCTTTTGATCTTTTTCCTGAATATTTTACTGATAATAGAATTGAATGTAAACGTGTTGATATTACAGAAGGTATTCCAATGGAAAATAAAATAGCAGATTTTGCTATTTGTCAGGAAGGAATTGAACATTTTACCGATCAATTTAACGCTTTAAAAGAGTTTAATAGGATTTTAAAACAAAATGGTTCGCTGATTATTACAACTCCAAATTATTCAAATTTAAGAGCACGTTTAAGTTATTTTTTGTGTGAAAGCGAACGTTTTAGTTCAATGATGCCTCCAAATGAAATTGATTCAATATGGATGAATAACGAACAAGTTTCTGATAAAATTTACTTTGGACATGTTTTTTTATTAGGAATTCAAAAACTTCGTGTAATGGCTCGATTAGCAGGTTTTAAAATAAAATATATTCAGCCTACACGATTAAAAACTACTTCGTTGATAATTCTAATTTTTACCTATCCATTTATTTTTATATCAAATTACATATCGTATCTGAAAAATATTAATAAAGATAAAGGTTACGATAAAAAATATCAAAAAGAGGTTTATAAAGAGATTTTCAAACTAAGTATTAATTTTCGTTTGCTTGTAGATAGCCATCTTTTTGTAGTATTTGAAAAAGAAAAGGATTCGGAAAATGTTTTTAAAGAGTTAAAAAGTGTGCATAAGGAATTTGGACTTACTTAGTAACCGGTAACCGGTTTCGGTTTAAAATACAAAGAAATAAAAGATGATAAATAAACAAATAGGAACAAATTCGTTATTATTAATTACTGCCATAATATGGGGTTTTGCTTTTGTTGCTCAGCGAAAAGGTATGGAGTTTATAGGTCCATTTACTTTTAATGCAATTAGGTTTGCTTTGGGAGCTGTGTCGCTTTATCCTATAATTTGGTATCAAAATAGAAAAGAACCAAAAGTTAATATTATTGAAATTGATAAAAAATTGTGGCAGCGAAAATTTGGTGGGCTGTTTTTAGGTTTTGTTTTGTTTGCAGCAGCATCGCTCCAGCAAGTAGGATTAGTTTATACTACTGCCGGAAAATCGGGCTTTATTACAGGTCTATATGTTATTATTGTTGCCATTATAGGTGTGTTTTGGGGACAAAAAATTAAATCGACACTTTGGGTTGGTGCAATTTTAGGAACAATAGGAATGTATCTATTAAGTGTTACCGGCGATTTTAAAATTGATTTTGGAGATATTATTGTTTTAATTGGTGCTTTTTTTTGGGCTATTCATGTTCAATTAACCGGTTATTTATCACCCCGAAATAATGCAATTAAATTAGCTCAATATCAATTTTTCACATGTTCAATTTTAAGTTTTATAGTTGCAATAATTTCTGAAAAAATAATTATAAATAGTATAATATTAGCCATTTATCCACTTCTATATGGAGGATTACTCTCAGTTGGAATCGCATACACTTTGCAAGTAGTGGTTCAAAAGAAAGCAAATCCTACTTATGCTGCAATAATATTAAGTTTTGAAGCTGTTTTTGCGGCACTTGGCGGTTGGTTAGTTTTAAACGAAATACTTTCTGTGAGAGCTTTATTCGGCTGTGTGCTAATGCTTATAGGAATGCTTGCTGCTCAATTAAATACTTTTAATATTGTTAAGTTTTTAAAAAAATAAGGTTTTTATTATTAATGTTGTGGGTGTTGGTTTTGAGATTCTGCA
>CAZRCF010000262.1:0-4323 GCA_964598505.1 uncultured Lentimicrobiaceae bacterium
TCCTACAAATTGTGATGGACCAGTTGTACTTATCTGTCCTGCTTGTACCCAATAAGTTGTAGTATCATACAAAGGCGGAGTAGTAAATGAATAACCCGATGCAAGCGGAATAGTATCATTGATATTGGCAAACCAATAAATAGAATCATTAGATGTAACATTAAATGTAGCAGGATTTCCGTAAGGTATTGTAACATTTGAAACACTCGGAGCAAGTGGAGTATATTTTGACGTTACAGCTTTGGTAGTTGTATCATTATTCACAAACAAATCATTTACCAATGTGCTCCATGCAACGATTGTGTAATTAGAGTCAGCAGCAATAGCTTGTAAAGTCAATGGAGTATTGAATGAAAAATCAATCGAATCAAATGGCAATATAGTATCAGATACAATTTGAGAAACCGTATTTATGATATTACCGGCAAATTTTAATGCATAATTTGCAATCAAAACATTTTGTCCACCATAAATTGGTATATTTCCTTTGTTCTTAATTCTAACTTCAACCGTTTGATTGCTTAATCCACAACCGGTATTTGGAGTTAAAATTTCAGTAACACTTGCATCACTTCCAGGAGCAACATTAACTACAACAGGAATTCTGGGACTTTGACAAACAGCTGAGGTATTTCCTGAAGCTGAGCCTACTTCCCAGTTGTAAAAATAATAGTATAAATCATTTCGTGGAGTATTAGTTGGAGCAGCAGTTAATGTACTTGTATTTATTGATACAACACCAGGAATAACAAATGGATATGGATATCCTCCGGAAGGTGCAGCAGCACTGGGTTCAAACAACAACCCACTAATTCCTGTATATCCTGGTCGCATTTTCAAATTAGTTCCTGCAGCTATTTGAAAATCTAGAATAATTGTATAAGGTACAGGAGACGTTGCCGGACTACCGATAACATTCGCAGTAGCTGTATTTAAAACTACTCCTGAAGAATTTATAACATCTATTGTTACAGTACCGCTCGCACTTGAGGTACTAACAGGATAAACTGTTACTGAATGAAGTGTAAACGGAGATAAAGCATCGAAAACAAGACCAAAATTAGTGGTGCCAGCACCACTTGTGGCGCCTGTTGAAGCAGCAGCCATGCCAACATAAACAAAATTTCCTGATGTATTTGCCTTTCCGGCTGCAACCCAATAAGTTGTAGTATCTTGCAATATTGGAGTGGTATAATTTAAACCTGAAGCCAAAGGAATAGTATCTGTTGCATTTGTGTACCAATAAACAGAATCATTTGATGTTGCCGTTAATGTTGTACTTGTATTAAAGTTAATATTAACAGGTGTTGTAACAACAGGAATTGGTGGTGTATATTTTGATGCTACTATTTTTATCAATGTATCATTGATTGAAAATGGATCGTTTGTTAAATTAACCCATGTAACTAAATGGTAATTTGAATCTGCTGTTGTAACTGCCATATTTACAGGCGTTATAAATGTAAATTCTTTACTTTGTGATGGAAGTATCGTATCAGTTACTGTTTGAGAAACAATATTAACTAAATTTCCGTTATGTTTTAATCCATAGTGAGCTGTCAATACATTTTGTCCTCCAAATATAGTATCAGTACCAACATTTAGAATATTAATTTTAACAGTTTCATTGGCTAATCCACATCCAGAAGCTGGAGTTAGTACTTGATCGACCGCAGCATCCTTATTTGCAGGGAATCCTAGATTAGCTTCTATCATAAAACGTCCGAATGTGGTAGCTTCTGTAAAACTACCACCTGTCATATTAGTAGTATAATAAAATGCACCCTTACGAGTAGGTACTTCAGCTTGACAGCCTAATGGATAATATCCTCCTGTACCTACTGTTTGAGCAAAACCGATATAAAAATCGGCATTGGTAGTTGTTGTTGCCGATAAATTAGAAAAGCTAAAAGTTACCCAAGCATTGGTATCAGAAGCTGTAATAGTTTTACGTGCAGAAGTATCAAGAATAACACCATTTTCGTCAAGAACAACACCATACAATACTTGTCCAATAGTATTTGAATTGGTAATATATGCTCTTACCGATTTAATAGTTCTTGAACCATTTATATGATATTTTGAAACAAATAATCCTGAACCTGTATTAAATCCTAAATAAGTTGTAACAGCAGATGTATCGTCAGCATAACCAAAAATACTATCCGTTACTTCTTGCTTATAATTAATTTCGTTGTTTGCAATAACATCATCTGAAGGAACAGAAACCTCAACATTATTCAAGCCATAAAATGTCGGTATAAATGAATCGAAATCAATTGTATCTTCAGTTCCTGAATACAACGTATCAATCGTTTTCACATTAGTAAAAGTGTTGCTACCTGTAATATTTAAAGTAACATTCAAATTTATTAATGTATCTGAGCCCATGTTCTTAATAATTGTTTTTACAACATGTGGCGAACCTGCTTGTATAGGTAACTTACCAAAAGTGTACATCACTTTTACTCTTGCATCATTAGGCATTACAATAAACTCATCAGCACCTATACATGGAGTGGCAGCTCTTAATTGTCCATCAATATCATCTGTTATCGATGAAATAGTAGTTCCTTTAGCAAATAAACCTACATTGTCTGAGTGTAAATCGGATATACTAAAAAATGTAGGATTTATAGAAACTGAATTTGCATCTTTACTACTGGCTGTTTTTAATGCAGCTAAATTGGCTCTTGCCGCACTCCAGTATGCTAAATTTGTTCCGGTTGCATACAAATTATTGTAATTGGAGTTAACAATAGCAGCAACTGTGGCAATATAATAAGCATATCCACCTCCTGTATTAATGAATATATTATTATACAAATCTACATTTGATCCATTAGTGCTATAAAATGCACCGCCGGTAGTAGAGCCTGAGGTTATATTTACTGAATTATAGAGATATTTTTGATAAGTAGAATAATAATTATCTATACCATAAATAGATCCTGTTGTACCCGATTGAGAAACAAAATTATTTGCAATTATACCCGGCTGAGCTGAAGTATTATCGCAATAATAAATATAAATTCCATAATTTGTACTCGTTCCTGAACCATGTACATATACTTTGTTTTTGCTAATACTAAGCAAATTATCGTTATATCCAGCCTGAATGCCATAAACTGTTCCAGAATTTGAACCGTTTTCAACAATATTTGAAGTAATAGTTACTGAATCCTGATAGTAAGAATAAATACCATAGTAATAAAATCCAGTAATAGTATTTCCATTAATTATATTTCCTTTTTCAAGATTAGAAGTACTTACACCATAATTATAAATTCCATAATATCCTCCATAAATTTTATTATTTTTAATACTATTATATTCATCTTTAGAAGATGTTGAATAAATTACAGAGGCTGTTGATGATGTTGTTCCAATATTTGACCTCAATACGCAATTTGAAACTTCACAATATTTAGAATTACCAGCAATTTCAACAACTCTTCCTGTAGTAATTTCGTTTTTCATGGTAAGTTGACTAAACTTCACATATTGTGCACTGTCAAATTTAACAACATAATTATCTAAAGCACCCGAAGTAATATCAATGATTACACTTGCGCTATCACTATTAGCCGAATTAAATGTAATGGTATTGGTAGCAGAAGCACCTGTAATTTTGGGTATAATAAATTGTTCGTTATATGTTCCTTGATTGATTTTAAATACAGTAGGTCCAGAAACACCACAGTTTTTTAAAGCCAATACGGCTTCATTTATTGTAGCATAATTTGCTCCTACACCACCTATGGTATATGAACCACTCAAAGGACCAGAACAAGCATAAATATTAGCTAATAAAGTATCATTCAAATTAAATATATCTTGCACATTATTTGGTTGTTCTGAATATACTTTCAATGTGCTTTGTCCAAGGTTGAATGTATAATTGCCAATTGTTGCAGTGTCAATTGCATTTGTAGCTAAATTTCCTGTCCAGTTATAAGGAGTTTGCAATACACCATTTACCGACCATTTAATAGTTGCAGAAGTAAGTGGCAAAATACCAAAATTCTTAATTGTTACCTTAATATTTTGGTTTAATGTAGTAATCATAGGAGTGGGATTATTGATTAAAATAACACCAACATCATTTTGTGGCACAATAAACTCATCAGCACCTATACATGGAGGATTTGCTCTCACATTACCATCAATATCATCTGTAATAGTAGCAATGGATGTTCCAGTACCATATAAAGCAAAATTAGTAACATGCAAATCATTTATACTCGCATATTGAGGATTTAAACTTATAGAATTTGCATCTTTACTACTTGCAGCTTGCAATGCAGCTAAATCGGTTCTTGC
>CAZRCF010000263.1:0-4317 GCA_964598505.1 uncultured Lentimicrobiaceae bacterium
TCATCTTTTAATTTATCTCGTTCAAGACCAACTAATTGACGCAAACGCATATCAACAATAGCACGTGCCTGAATATCCGATAAACTAAATCGTTCCATTAATCCTTGACGAGCATCATCAACAGTTTTAGATTCTCTGATTAACTTAATAACTTCGTCAATATGATCTAAAGCAATTAGTAAACCTTCCAGAATGTGAGCTCTTTTTTCGGCTTCTGATAATTCGTACTTTGTTCTACGTACAATAATTTCATGGCGATGATCAACAAAATGTCTAATTAAATCTTTTAAATTAAGCATCATTGGTCTTCCGTGAACCAATGCAATGTTATTTACGCTAAATGAAGTTTGAAGTGCTGTGTATTGATATAATTTATTAAGAACTACATTGGCAACAGCATCACGTTTTAGTTCGTAAACAATTCGTAATCCATTTCTATCCGATTCGTCGCGAATATCTGAAATTCCTTCTATTTTTTTATCGTTAACAAGGTCAGCAGTTTTTTTAATCATATCTGCTTTGTTTACTTGGTATGGAACAGAAGTAACAATTATTTGTTCTCTACCATGTAAATGTTCTTCATTTTCGATATTTGCTTCACCACGCATAACAATTCTACCACGACCCGTATGAAAAGCTTCTTTAACTCCTTCGTGTCCGTATATTATTCCACCTGTTGGAAAATCGGGAGCTTTTATATATTTTAAAAGGTCGTCAATAGTAATTTCTCTATCATCAATATATGCAATTGTGCCATTAATTACTTCTGTTAAATTGTGAGGTGGCATATTTGTAGCCATACCAACTGCAATACCCGATGTTCCATTTACTAATAAATTTGGTATTTTAGCAGGCAAAACTGTAGGTTCTTCTAACGAATCGTCAAAATTAAGTCTAACATCAACAGTATCTTTTTCAATATCGAAGAGCATC
This sequence comes from uncultured Lentimicrobiaceae bacterium, assembly GCA_964598505.1. Classification (GTDB taxonomy): domain Bacteria; phylum Bacteroidota; class Bacteroidia; order Bacteroidales; family WCHB1-69; genus CAZRCF01. The sequence continues at coordinate 934 of CAZRCF010000263.1, forward strand.
TCTTCGGCAATTTTTTTCAAACGTGCTTCGGTATAACGCATTGCTGCAGGGCTATCACCATCAATTGAGCCAAAGTTACCTTGTCCATCTATTAAAGGGTAACGCAGCGACCAATCTTGTGCCATACGAACCATTGCATCATAAACTGCAGTATCGCCATGTGGGTGATATTTACCTAAAACTTCTCCAACAATACGTGCCGATTTTTTATATGGTTTGTTGGCAGTTATTCCCATATCCCACATCGCATACAAAATTCGGCGATGTACAGGTTTTAATCCATCACGAACATCAGGTAATGCGCGAGAAACTATAACAGACATCGAATAATCGATATATGCCGATTTCATCTGATTTTCAATATTTACCTGAATTATTCTTTCTCCTTGCTCCATAATTATTTTTTCTGAAATAAATTTGATTTACAATTATTTGAAAATCAATAATATATATTTTGTAATATTAGTTTACGAAAATACAATATTTTTTTTGATTTTTTGATATTTTTTTTCATTTATTACTAACAAAATTCTGTTTAAAAAAATAAACAACTCACCTTTTCAGTTATTTTTAATGCTTTATGTTTTCATCATAATATTATTTGTTTTTAACAAAATCGATAAAGCTAAATTTTATTATTTTATTTTTTCCAAACCAATTTCATATTATTAAATTAATTTTTCCAAACCAATAAATCAATAAAAGTATAATTTTTCCAAATCAATATTGAATTATTACTAACAAATTTCTGTTTAAAAAAAAATGTATTCAACAATATTTACTAACTTATGGTGTTGTAATTTTGAAAATTATTAATTTTGTAACAATACTAATATATAAAGGTAAGATAATGGAAGCTAAGTTTACACAACGTGCTAATGATGTATTATTCTATAGTCGTGAAGAAGCAACACGTACAGGTAATGATTATGTGGGAATTGAGCACATATTGCTTGCAATAATTAGAGAAGGTAGTTGCATGGCAGTTACAATATTAAATTATGCTGATATAAATTTGAATTTAGTAAAAAAACATATTGAAACAGCAGTAAAAAAATATTCTGAAACTCCTGATGTAACAATAAATAACTTGCCAATGAACAAACAAGTTGAAAAAGCATTAAAAATTTCATACTTAATTGCACGAAAATTTAAAAATAAAGAAATTGGCACCGAACATATTTTATTAGCTATTTTAAAAGATAATAATAATTTAGCAAGTCAAATTTTATATAGAAATGGTTTAGATTATCAAAGTGCTGAAAATTATTTAAAAGAAATAATTACAGGTGAAAAAAGCGATAGTTCTAACAGAATAAATAATCCTCGAAATCTTGGGTCTATCGATTTTAGTAGTATTACTCCTAAGGATGACATCAGTAAGAATACTGATGACGATGATGATATGATGAGTGATGAACCTAAAACTAAGAAGATTCAAGATTTAAAAACAAAAACTCCTGTTCTTGATAACTTCGGAAGAGACCTTACAAGATTAGCCGAAGATGGAAAATTAGACCCTATTGTAGGAAGAGAATATGAACTTGAACGAATTGCACAAATTTTAAGTAGAAGAAAAAAAAATAATCCAATATTAATTGGCGAACCCGGTGTTGGCAAATCGGCAATAGCAGAAGGTTTAGCAATTAAAATAATACAACGTAAAGTTCCAAGATCGCTATTTGGAAAACGAATAATTACACTTGATTTGGCTTCTTTGGTTGCCGGTACAAAATATCGTGGACAATTTGAAGAACGCATGAAAGCAGTTCTTAACGAAATTGAAAAAAATCCTGATATAATAATGTTTATTGATGAAATTCATACAATTGTTGGTGCAGGAAATGCTTCGGGATCGCTTGATGCTTCAAATATGTTTAAACCTGCTTTGGCTCGTGGCGAATTACAATGTATTGGTGCAACTACTTTAGACGAATATCGTCAATATATAGAAAAAGACGGTGCTTTAGAACGTCGTTTTCAGAAAGTATTAGTTGAGCCAACTTCTGCAGAGGAAACTGTAGAAATACTTCATAATATTAAGGAAAAATATGAAGATCATCATTTAGTTAATTACTCCGAAGAAGCTATAAAAGCTTGCGTTTCGTTAACTACTCGCTATATAAGTGATAGATGTTTGCCCGATAAAGCTATTGATGCTTTAGATGAAGCTGGTGCTCGTGTTCATATTAAAAATATTTATGTTCCGGTTGATGTTTTAAAAAGTGAAGAAGAAATTGAACAAATAAAACAAAAAAAATCGGAATCAATCAAAAATCAAAAATACGAAGAAGCTGCAAAATACAGAGATACAGAAAGACTTTTAGTAGAAAAATTAGAAATTGCTAAACGTAAATGGGACGAAGATTCACGCATTAATCGTCAAACGGTTTCGGAAGAGAATGTTGCCGAAGTTGTTGCAATGATGACAGGAATTCCAGTTCAGCGTATTGCCAAAAACGAGGGCGATCGGCTTATGAATATGGATGTAGAGCTTGAGGAAACAGTTATTGGTCAAAAAGAGGCAATAAAAAAGGTTGTTCGTGCAATTCGTCGTAATCGTGCGGGATTAAAGGACCCTAATAAACCTATTGGTTCGTTTGTTTTTCTTGGTCCTACTGGTGTTGGTAAAACATACTTAGCAAAGGTTTTAGCAAAATATCTGTTTGACAATACCGATGCACTTATTCGTATTGATATGAGCGAATATATGGAGAAATTTGCGGTTTCACGTCTTGTGGGAGCACCTCCAGGATATGTTGGTTACGAAGAAGGTGGACAATTAACCGAAAAAGTTCGTCGCAAGCCCTACTCTATCGTTTTGCTCGATGAAATTGAAAAAGCCCACCCTGATGTATTTCATTTATTATTGCAAGTTCTCGACGATGGTCAATTAACCGATAGTTTGGGCAGAAGAGTTGATTTTAAAAATACAATTATTATAATGACTTCCAATATTGGAACTCGACAATTAAAAGATTTTGGGCAAGGTGTTGGTTTTCAAACAAGTGCTAAAACATCAACAACAAAAAGTGATACTTCGGGAGTATTAGAAAATGCACTTAAAAAAGCATTTGCACCCGAATTTTTAAATAGAATTGACGATGTTGTAATTTTTAACTCCTTAGAAAGAGAAGACATACATAAAATTATTGATATTGAATTATCTACAATGTATGTAAGAGTTAAACAACTCGGGTACAATATTAGTGTAACCACTGCTGCAAAAGATTTCTTACTCGAACGAGGTTGGGACGCTCAATATGGTGCTCGTCCGCTTAAAAGAGCTATTCAAAAATATATTGAAGACGAACTTGCCGAAGAGTTAATTAAAGCCAAACCAGCCGAAAATTCAACAATTGTAGTTGATTATAATGGCGAAGC
>CAZRCF010000264.1:0-4268 GCA_964598505.1 uncultured Lentimicrobiaceae bacterium
CTATTGCAACAGCTTTATCAATCCCACGTTTAATATCCATTGGATTTGCACCTGCCGTAACATTTTTAAGTCCTGTGTTGAAAATAATTTGAGCCAATAAAGTTGCAGTAGTAGTTCCATCACCAGCTTGATCGTTAGTTTTTGAAGCAACTTCTTTAACCATTTGTGCGCCCATATTTTGAACTACATCTGCTAATTCAATTTCTTTTGCAACAGTAACACCATCTTTTGTAATTGTAGGTGCACCATATTTTTTGTCGATAATAACATTTCTACCCTTAGGTCCTAGGGTAACTTTTACAGCATCTGCTAATAAATTAACACCTTTTTTTAATTGTTCGCGAGCTTCCCAATTATATAATATTTCTTTTGCCATTTTTAAATTTGTTTTTTAAATTTATTACTTAAATTTATTATACTATTGCAAATAAATCAGATTCTTTCATAATAAGATAATCTTTTCCTTCAATAGTAATTTCGGTGCCGGCATATTTGCCATAAAGCACTTTGTCGCCAACTTTTACAGTAGTTGGTTCATCTTTTTTACCAGGACCGGCTGCAACAACTGTTCCTTTTTGTGGTTTTTCTACTGCGGTATCAGGAATAATAATTCCACTTGCAGTTTTTTTTTCAGCAGCAGCAGGTTCAATAACAACTCTGTCTGCTAATGGTTTAATGCTTAAATTAGCCATAATTAATTATTTTTTTGTTTAACTTTTTATTTTTTGTGAATAGTTGTAATCTAATTTTGTGCCAAATACAAAAATATGACATTTTTACATTAAAAACGCATTTTTACAATAATGAAATTTATATTTATGTCAAAATGGCACAAAAAAAGCTCCGATGTATTTTCGAAGCTTTTTTATAAACTCTACATTGCAATTATTTTGCTGGTGCTTGTTCAGCAGGAACCTGAGCTGGTGCTTGAGCAGGAGTTTGCTCTTGTTTTTCTTTTTTAGCCGGCTCTTTTTCTTCTACTACTTCAGCTCTTGGAACTGCAAAAGCAGCTAAAAAACTAAATGTTACAATAGCAATTGCTAATGTCCAAGTAGCTTTTTCTAAAAAATCGGCTGTTTTGCGAACACCCATAATTTGATTTTGTGATGAAAAATTTGAAGCTAAACCGCCTCCTTTTGGGTTTTGAACCATTACTACAAGTATCAATAATATTGATGCAATAATTATTAATACCATTAAAAATACTAACATAATCTAATTTTTTTGATTATTAATTCTCATTTTATTAACTTCTTCAATTAAGTTTGCAAAGTAACTACTTTTTTCTGGATTTTTCAAATATAAGGTTTGATAAATTTTAATTGCCTTATCGAAATATTTTTGTTTTATATAAATTTTGGCTAAAGTTTCGCTTGCAATATCATCGTGTACTGCTAAACTATTTGATGTAATATCTTTATTTACAGTTGTTTCCGCTGTTGGTTTTGATACTTTTATTGTTTGCTCATTAAATTTTTCAACTAACGAATCGAGGGTAACTTCTTTAACAATATTTATTTTTTCTTTTTCAATTATTTTTTTCTCTTTAACGCCATTTTCTTTATTTATATCACTAATTCGTTCCTTAATAATTCGCTGTAATTCTTCTCTGGTTTGTTTTTGTGTTTCAATATTTGGCTGATAATCATTAATTTTTAAATCATTTTCAACATCCGAAACGACAACTTCTTCATGAATAATAGGTTTTATTTCTTCAATATCCGAAACTGTAATTTCTTTTATTTCATTTGATTTTATTTCAGTAATTGGGGGGTTTTCTTCAGAAATTATATTTACAGTTGACTTTATTTCGCTATTATTCAATATATTATAAAAATGCGCTCTATCTTGGCAATAAATAATATTTTTTTCAATACAATTTTTACTGCTTGTATTTTTAATGTTAAACAAATAAATTGTTTTTAGTAAATGTGCATTTGCAAAAAAAGGATTGTTTTTTGCAATCTTTTCGATATTTTGAAAATCCAAATCTGTAATAGTATTCGGATTATTCATCATTAATTGAAAATGTATATTATTCATACGTTTATATTTAATTTGTTTTTTATTTGTCGTATGGAACTCGTTAAATTTTCATTCTCTTGAATGAAATATTGTTTAATGCTCGTTTCATAATATTGATATTTACCAGTTTACAAATGCTTTATTAAATATATCATCTACAAGAACTTCATTGATTGTAGAAACTAAATTACTTTCAATAGAGGATAAATTTTCGGTACTCGGATAATCACTGTATCTGCTAAATGATTGTTCGAAATTTTGTTTTTCATCTAATCGGTTAGTAAACCGAACATTAACAGTAATGGTTAATCGATTATATGCCGCAGTTTGATTGCCCTGAATTGCAATAGGCTGTGTGGAATAGCTTGTAATTTCGCCTTCAAAATTAAAATCGCCACTTGATTGAACTATTGTTAAATTGGTTTGTGATTGAAATTTACTTTTTAATGATTCGGTAAGCTGATTGCTTAATGTTGGATTTATAAGCGAGGCATTGTTTTGAAATGTTTTTACTGAAATTGATTTTGCATTTGGCGGTATTGAAGCACCGGTGAAAGAATAAATACCACAGCTTGATAAAAAAAACATGCTTATTCCTACAAGCAAAAATATATGTATAAATTTTTTTTTCATAATAATCTATTCTAAACCGTATTCTTTGATTTTTCGATATAATGTTCGTTCGGATATGCCTAAGTCTGTAGCTGCCAATTTTCTTTTTCCGTTATGTTTGTTAAGAGCCATTGAAATTAGATGACGTTCTTTTTTTTCAATTGATAACGATTCGTCTATTGCAATAGCATCTTCAATATCAATAGGATAATCATCAAAATTATCATTTATTTGATTATTATGCAAAGATAGTTGAGAAATATTATCAAAATGATTTTTTAGGTCGTTTTCTGTTGAATTTATTAATTTATTTATTATTGAAGATTTTTGAAGATTATCATTAACAATAGCTCCCGATTTAATAATATCGGCAACTAAAATTTTAAGTTCGTTTACATCTCTTTTTAAATCGCTTAAAAAACTATAAATTATTTCTCTTTCAAAATGTTCACTTCTTGAAGTTGGATTACTAATATTATTGAAAAGAACTGGTAAATCGGAACGCCCGGCATCGGAAGGTAAAAAACGCAGAAGTGTTTGAGCATCAATATGTCTGTCTTGTTCAATAATAGAAATTTGTTCGGTAACATTTTTTAATTGTCGAATATTTCCGGGCCAACGATATGATTTAATGGCATTTATAGCATCTTCTTGTAGCTGAATTGAAGGGATATGAAATTTTTCCGAAAAATCGGCAGTAAATTTTCTGAAAAGAAGAACAATGTCCTCTTTCCTTTCGCGAAGCGGTGGAACAGCAATTGGCACTGTATTTAATCGGTAAAAAAGATCTTCGCGAAATTTTCCATTATTAATTGCATCTTGCAGGTTTACATTTGAAGCTGCAACAATACGAACATTTGTTTTTTGTGGTTTCGATGAGCCAACACGAATAAATTCTCCTGTTTCGAGTACGCGTAAAAGTCGAGCTTGAGTAGAAAGGGGCATTTCGGCAACTTCATCTAAAAATATTGTGCCTCCATTTACAACTTCAAAATACCCTTTTCGAGCATCGTTGGCTCCCGTAAAAGAACCTTTTTCGTGTCCAAAAAGTTCCGAGTCAATTGTTCCTTCGGGAATTGCACCACAATTTACTGCAATATATGGTCCGTGTTTTCGAGTACTATATTGATGAATTATTTGAGGAAAACGCTCTTTACCAACTCCACTTTCGCCGGTAATTAAAACCGATAAATCGGTTGGAGCAACTTGTAATGCAATATTTATGGCACGTTCAAGTAATGGCGAATTTCCAATAATTCCAAATCGAAGTTTTACTGCTTGTAAGTTCATATATTAATTTAACTATGACAAAAATACAAATTTTATGTCAATTTGGCGTATTTTTTTCATTTTTTTCACTACTGTTCGATTTTAAAATGTAGTTTTTTTTCTTTACATCACAACTCAAAAAGCTATTTAGTGTTTGCACGAAACCGATTGTTTGTATTATTTGTGTCATTCTTTTTGTCAGGCTGAGCTTGTCGAAGCCCCCACAATATTAATATAGACACTTCGACAAGCTTAGTGTGACCATCTTAAAACGACAGGCTCATTATGACATTGATTTTTGTCAGGATGAACGTTTTTGTCATCCTACATTTGCAAATTATAAAAAAGGATTAAATTTGAAT
>CAZRCF010000265.1:0-4235 GCA_964598505.1 uncultured Lentimicrobiaceae bacterium
TTTTTCCAGCTAAAAGTATTAATAATATGTAATACATCTGTTTTAATATACTTAATAACAGGTGCTAATGAGTCGTTATTTGGTTTTCCATCAAAATATAATGCTCCTCTAACAAAATGTTTTAAGCTATCGGTAACCCAAAATTGATAGGGACAAGCAACTGTATTTCCTTTAATTTCATATATTTTTCCAATTAATGGAATTTCTTTATCATAAACTTTCGACTCTACAATATCATCGGCTTTTGATAAATGTTTGTTGGCAAAACCTATAGCATCTTCAGTATATTGATGTAAGTTTTTATTTATTTTTTTATAGCTTAAATAAATAGTTGCCCCAAGTTTCGGATAAACTATATTAATCCAATATGGTTCTGTTTTTTTTTGTATATCAGGATATATTATTGATTCTTTTGAGTATTCAAAAGAGTATGGAAACGCAGTATCAAAAATTTGATACGATGCCTCAGGCAATTCAATTCTGAAATATCCTTTGGGTTTAGGCATACTTACATCTTCATCATTTATACAAGAAACAAAAATGAATATTGATAATAATATTAAGAATATATTTTGCGATTTTTTCATAGTTGGTTTCTTTTTTTATAAATTATTTAAGTAATATTTGCAATATTTTTTTAGTGATAAAACTTAATTTTTCCGGCAGCAAACAACCACATTTTAATTAGCAGAAAACCATGCTTAAATCGTGAAATATTTGTGTCGCCATATGTTCTTTCCATATAACGAATAGGGAGATCTATTATTTTTAAATTAAGTTTGTATGCACCAAAAATTAAATCGAAATCGCCAAAAGGATCAAAATCGCCAAAGAAAGAACGGTTTTGAGTTAATCGGATATAATCTTCTTTAAACATTACTTTAGTGCCACAAAGTGTATCTTTAATAGGCTGTTCAAGCATCCAAGAGAATCCAATGCCAAAAAGTTTATTTCCAATCATATTCAAAAATCTCATTGCATGTTTTTCCATTGGGTAAATTAATCGTGTGCCATTAATAAAATCGCCTTTTCCCGAAGCTAAAGCATCGTAAAATTTTGGCAGCGTTTCGGGCGGAACTGTTAAATCGGCATCTAAAATCATTAAAATATCGCCCTTAGCAAAACTGTAACCTTTGCGAACAGCATCGCCTTTGCCTTTGCCGCTTTGACGATCAATTTTTATATCGTGAGTTGATGAATATTTTTCTTTGATTTCCTGAATTTTATTCCATGTATCATCGGTAGAATTACCTTCAATAAATATTATTTCTAAATGTTTGCTAAACGAAGGCATGCGCAATATTGCATTTTCAATATTTCCGCTTTCGTTGCGAGCTGGAATTACTACCGAAACAGAATATTTTTCCGATACATCTTCGCTATTTGGCAATTGGCGGGCAAATAAATATCTGTTTATACATAAACGATTAACAAAAGGCAAATTTGCCAAAACCCTATTAAAAAGCCACGAAAGCAAAGGAATATTATATGGAATAAGCATTTTTTTAGTTTGCCTATAAGTTTCGTATCCCGACAAATAGAGTAAGTTTTTAATATCTTTACCCGACAACCAATTCTGTTTTGGCGATCGTTTCTTGATTCCAATTAATTCAGCAAAATTTATAATTGGTTCCCAAAGGCTATTATAGTATGAAATAAATATTTTCGTACGTTCGTGGCTAACTTTTTTTAATTGATCAAATACAGTTTGAATATCTCCTAAGTATCCTATTAAATTTGAAAGAATAATTACATCAAACTTCTCATTAATTAAAATGTTTTCGGCATCCATCAACCTAAAATTGGCATCAGGAAACTGCTTTTTTGCTTCCGAAATCATGTTTTCCGAAAAATCGATTCCAACTTTTTTACTGCCTTTAATATTATAAATTAATTCGCCTGTACCACAGCCAATTTCTAAAACCGAAGATTCCGAATGACAAAAATAATCACAATATTTTGTAATTGAGTTCCAATAGTATGATTTTGATTTTCGATATTTTATTCTTGTTTTAGCTAAATTGTCGAAATATGATTTGTTAATTTCTGTTTTGCTCATAACTTTGTATGTCGAATTTTATGGGAAATCAGTTTAATAGTTTAATTTAATCAAAGCACTTGGCTCGGTATTACCTATTGAATGAATTTGTGTTGCAATATTTGGATATTTCAGTTGAATAAAATACAAATATCGATGCAATGTACTTATTACTTCACCAGTGTTTTGCTGCGGAATTTTTCGTAAACTTGCCAAAATGAAATATTTAACCTTACTATCTTTTAAAGTTTGTAGCATTGCCTCTGGGTTTTGAATTGCATAACTCCAATTTTCTTTATCCACTTTTCTTAGCAATGCTTCTACGTCGTCAATAAATTCTACACCATTCTTTTTTGCATTTGGTATAATCGAATCTGCAAAATTTGCAGGAACAATATAAACTCCTACTACTCTGTTTTCTTTTAAATTTTTATTGGCATCTAACAGGTTTGCATTTATAAATGCGTGAGTATAATTAATTAATTGATTATGCACTATTTGCACAGCAGGTGAATTATTAATTTGTGCAATATTAATACAAACTGCTTTTTTATCAGGGGTTGTTTTTATTGAACGTAAAAAAGTATCAAGAGGAATAGAGGGGATATTATAAATTCCATAAAAATCCCTTCCGGTATATACAAAACCGATTTCAGGTTTGCGAGAGGCTACCATTGAGTCTTTATGAATATTTTTATCAACATATTTGCTCATTTCAATAAAATTAACCCAATCAGGAGTCATTCCGTAATATAAATTTCCACTTAAATTAGCTGTAAAAACCTTGCTTCTGGCAGCAATTTTATTTGTTATGTCTTTAAACGACATTACAAATATTATTCCTACTATAAAAAAGAATACAAATTGAAGTTTTTTCAAACTTTTTATTTTTAAAAGATAATATATACCTGTTAATAATGTTAATAACAAAAATGGATACATTATAATTATTATTCGAGGCTGATCCCACATGGTTTGAATTGCAAAAAATGTTATTACACATATTGTACCAGTGTATAAAATTGTAAAAAACAATGCTTTACTTTTCTTAAACACAAATATTAAAGCAATTATTCCTATTAAATATACCAAATATGTAAGAAAGTGATTTACTTGAGGTAATTGATTAGTAGGTGAAATTGCATTTGATTTTAATCCCATAAAAATAAATAAATGCTTAGATAAAAACAAGTGCGAATTATCAATAAAACGTTGAATAAAACCGGTAAAATCTTCATTTCCTTTAACCGGTGAATAAAAATCTTTTAGTAATAATGATTTTCCTTGCGAAGCAATTTGAATCATTTGATCACTCCAAACTATTCGTTTTATGATTTCTAAAGGAATAAAAAAAGCAAAAAAACCACCTAATGAATATATAAGTTTTTTCCACTTACCAAAAATTAATAAATATAATGTAAAAGCTATTAATGCTCCAAGTCCAATGTTTTTTGAAAGAAACAATAAAAATAAAAACAGACCAATTATTAAATATTTTTTCCAATCATTTTTCAAAATTGCTGTTTTGTCCCACAAATCAATAATATATTTCATTACAAAAAATATAAAAACTGCCTGAACCAGCATAAAAAAAGCTTCATTGTAAGTTTGACTGGCAAAATAAAGTAACGTTGAGGAAACAGAAATTATTAATAACATTGATATTAATAATGAAGCAGGAATACGATTTTTAAAGGCTTTATATAAAAACACAAACTGCCCGGCTAAAAACAAATACGATAAAAATTTAAGCAAGGTAACTTTTATTCCAAAAACCAGAATAAACAAACTTAAAATTATTGGATAAAGTGGTCCTTGAAATGATGGGTAAATCCCTTTATGAATAAAATCGTAAGCACGAACAATATACGCCGAATCATCACCGCCATCGCTTACTTTAAAATCAAATAAGAAAAAAGAAAACAATAATGTTAATATTAAACCAATCCAAAAAAATATTGAAATATATTTTTCAATAAAACTATTAATATTTTCAAATAAATCTTTATTAGGAATATTGATAGAAGTGCTTATTGGTTCTTTTTTGTCATTTTTTTTATCCGATTTAAAATTTGTTTTTTGCTTGTTCATAATACTTATTTTTAAAATATTTATGCAAAAATATGAAAATCATTGTAATAATAATAAACAATTAAAAATGGATATTAAATTATGATTAAAATTTGATAAATTTGTA
>CAZRCF010000266.1:0-4226 GCA_964598505.1 uncultured Lentimicrobiaceae bacterium
GATTTAACCAGACTGTTTCTTCCTCAATTCTTACATCAAGTCTTATCGAATCTTCGTCTGTCTGATATATGATTATTTCATCTCTCATTTGATTTCAATTCAGATATTGATTTTTATTTGTTTTATAATTTGCAAAAATAAAAATTAATTTCACAAAAAAATTAAAGTTGTCCAAAGTTTCCAATATCATAAAACTATTAAGATATAAAAACAAAAGAGACTGCCTTTTTAGACAGCCTCATTTAAAATTTATTTTACTCTTTCGGAGTATTTATTTGTTCGGGTATCGACTTTAATTTTTTCTCCGGCTTCGATAAAAAGAGGAACCATAACTTCGGCACCTGTTTCAACTGTAGCACGTTTTAAAGCATTTGTAGCTGTATCGCCCTTAGCACCCGGTTCCGAATATGTAATTTCAAGTTCAACATAAGTAGGTAGCTCGCAAGTAAGTGGCGATTCAGTATCAACATGGTAAAGAATTTCAACTACTTGCCCTTCTTTTAATAAACCTGGGTTGTTAATCATCGACTCTTCAATTGCCAATTGTTCAAAGGTTTCTACGTTCATAAAGTTGTAGGTTGTATCGCCTTCTTTATATAAAAACTGATACGGACGGCGTTCAACGCGAGTAATATCAATTTGAGCACTTGCCGGAAATGTATGATCTAAAACCTTACCTGTTCTGAGGCTTTTAATTTTTGTGCGAACAAAAGCTGCTCCTTTGCCTGGTTTTACATGAAGAAATTCGGTAACAATAAATAAATCGTTATTAAATTCAATACAAAGACCATTTCTAAATTCTGATGTAGATGCCATAAAAAATTATTTGATTAAAATATTTATAAAACTATTAATTTAAAATTTGGAAAAATGATATTCAAAAATCACTTTAAATTTACTCTGAACCGCCTTTGTAACCTTTCATTATACCGCGTTCCGATTTTGCAATAAATTGTAAAATCTGGTCTCTTTCGGGTGATTTTTTTACATTTTTTTCAATTTCAATAATTGCATTTGAAACACTTAAATTGCTAACAAACAATTTACGATAAATATCTTGAATTTGATTAATAGTTTCTGGCGTAAAGCCTCTGCGTTGTAACCCTACAGAATTTATACCGACATAAGATAAAGGTTCGCGTGCAGCTTTTACGAATGGAGGAACGTCTTTACTTACTAAAGATCCACCGGAAATCATAGTGTGAGAACCAATATTAACAAATTGATGAACTGCACTTAATCCACCAATTATAGCCCAATCGTCAATAGTTATATGACCTGCCAAAGTAGCACAATTTGCTAAAATACAGTGATTCCCAACTATACAATCGTGAGCCACATGAACATAAGCCATTAATAAACAATCGCTACCAACAAACGTTTCCATATTTGCAGTTGTGCCTTTGTTAATGGTTACATATTCTCTAATTATTGTATTATCGCCAATTTTTGCAAAAGTTTTTTCACCTTTATATTTTAAATCCTGAGGAATAGCAGAAATTACAGCTCCAGGAAATATTTTTACATTATTTCCAATTCGAGCACCATTCATAATGGTTACATTTGAACTAATCCAACAACCATCGCCAATAATAACATCTTCTTCAATTGATGTAAATGCATCAATATGAACGTTATTGCCTATTTTTGCATTTGGGTGTATATTTGTTAAATTATGAATCATAATTATTTATTTTTGTTTTTTGCTAATTTGAGCTAACATTTCAGCTTCCATTACTATTCGGTTTTCTACGTAAGCTATACCCTTCATGTGGCACAATCCTCGTCTAATTGGCGATAATAGTTCTAAATGGAAAATTAAAGTATCGCCAGGTACAACTTTTTGTTTAAATTTAACATTATCAATTTTCAAAAAGTATGTTGAGTAGTTTATTGGGTCTGGAACTTGACTAAGAACTAATATACCTCCTACTTGAGCCATTGATTCAATTTGAAGTACTCCAGGCATTACAGGTTCTTCCGGGAAATGTCCTACGAAGAATCCTTCATTCATTGTAACATTTTTTAATCCAACAACACTTGTTTCGTCCATTTTTAGAATTTTATCAACTAACAAAAATGGAGGACGGTGAGGTAATAATCGTTTTATATCGTTTATATCGAATAATGGTGGTTTGCTTAAATCGTAATTTGGAACGTTTTTTTCTTGTATTATCTGTTTTTTGATAATTTTTGCAAACTCAATATTTGATTTATGACCCGGGCGTATAGCAATAATATGACCTTTTATTGGCATACCAACTGTTGCTAAATCACCAATTAAATCTAAAAGTTTATGGCGTGCAGGTTCATTATTATAATTTAGTTCTACATTATTTAATATACCTTGTTTTCGTACTTCAATTTCGGGGCGATTAAAGAATACTGCAAGTTTGTCTAATTCTTCTTTTTCCACAAGCCGGTCAACAAAAACTATTGCATTATTAATATCTCCACCTTTAACCAAGTTTTTTTGAATTAAAACTTCAAGTTCATGTAAAAAAACGAATGTACGACAATTTGCAAATTCAGTAGGAAATTGATCAATGTTTTCTAATGTTGCATATTGGTTTGATAATACTTCTGAATCGTAATCAACCATTACCGAAATTCTGAAATCATCGGCAGGAATTGCAATTAATTCTACTTTTTTTTCAGCATTTACAAAGGTTAAATTTTTTGTAATTTCAAAATATTTTCGTTCTGCTTCTTGTTCAACAATTCCAGCAGCTTGTAAAGCCTCTACATAAAATTTTGAACTACCATCTAATATTGGTGTTTCAATACAATCAATTTCAATTAAAACATTGTCAATTTTCATCCCAGCAAGTGCTGCTATTGAATGTTCAATGGTTCTTACTTCAGCTTCGCCAAGCTTAATTGAAGTTCCTCTTGATGTATCGAAAACGTGTTCTACATCAACCGGTATAATTGGTTTATCTACTAAATCAACTCTAATAAATTTATAACCGTGATTTATTGGAGCTGGCTTATATGTTAATGTAACATTTTGTCCGGTATGCAAACCAGCACCTGAAACAGAAACTGATTTTTTTATTGTTCTTTGATTTTCTTTCATAGCGAATGCAAAGATATAAAAAATATTTTATATTTTAACAAATATTAACTGTTTGATTTTCTTTCTAGTAGGTCAATACGTTTTACTAACTCCGGTAATTTTCGGAAATAAACATATACTTTTTTATATAAAGACGCTTCAAAAGCAGGCGATCCCATAAGTATAACACCCGGTGTAGTAATATTATTTGAAATTCCTGTTTGAGCAGCCATTTTTACTTCATCGGCAATTGTAATATGTCCGCTAATACCAACTTGACCTCCAAACATGCAATTTTTACCAATTTTTGCTGAACCAGCAATGCCCGATTGTGCAGCAATTACTGTATTTTCACCAATTTCAACATTGTGAGCAACTTGAATTAAATTATCAAGTTTTACTCCTTTTCTGATAATTGTTGAGCCAAGTGTTGCTCTATCAATACATGTATTTGCTCCAATTTCAACGTTATCTTCAATAATTACATTACCAATTTGGGCTACTTTTTTATACTCATCGTCTTGCTGAGGTGCAAAACCAAAGCCATCGGCTCCAATAACAACACCTGCATGAATTGTACATTGATTGCCAACAATACATTCTTCGTAAATTTTTACTCCTGCAAACAAAGTTGTATTATTTCCAATTGCACAATTATCACTAATATATGTATGTGGATATATTTTTACATTATTGCCAATTTTTACATTTTCGCCAATGCTAACAAATTCGGCAATATAGCAATTTTCGCCGATTTTCGCAGATTTTGCAATACAGGCATGTTCGGAAATGCCAACTTTACTGCTTTTCATACTATTGTAAAATTCGAGCAGTTTTGCAAATGCTGTATACGAATTTTTTACTCTAATTAATGTTGTTGTAATTGGTTTTTCGGCAACAAAATCATTATCTACAATACATGCTGTGGCGGTTGTTTCGTATATATAATGTGTATATTTTGGATTTGCTAAAAATGTAAGCGATTCGTTGCCTCCTTCTTCAATTTTTGAAAAAGTGCTTAATATTGCTTCGCAGTTGCCTTCAATCTTTCCTTCAATTATTTCTGCAATTTGTTTAACGCTAAACTTCATATTGATTTTTTTAAATCGTTATTAATTTTTGCTTTTTAGATTATTTCTTTTTTTGAGGTGCTATTATTAATTAATCA
>CAZRCF010000267.1:0-904 GCA_964598505.1 uncultured Lentimicrobiaceae bacterium
AAAGTAATGAATCTTTAACACAAGGTATGCATACATGGTATGTTGCCGCTAATGGTTGCACTCAATCAAACGAAACTTGGAGTTTCCTTGTTGATAATACGACACCTGTATCAATAACTCCAAGTATTTCAACAATATGCGAAAACAGTATTCAACCCTTAATTGCAGCATTTACTATTTTATCAGAAAATTTTAATGGTGCTTCAAATTCATGGGTGAAAATAAACAATTCTACTGGTGGTAACACTGCAAATTCTGCATGGACTTTAAGACCAGATGGCTATGTTTATGGTTCTTATGGAACTTGGCATAGTAATGATAACACACAGTTTTATATGACAAATGGTGATGCCCAAGGCAGTGGTAGTATTAATTCAACTATTTTGCAGTCTCCTTCATTTAGTACTTTAGGATTTACTAAAGTTTTAGTTAGTTATTATCATTATTATAGAAGGGTTTCCCAATCTGCAAAAGTTGATTATTCTACAGACGGGACAAATTGGACAAATTTAAAAGTATATTCTACTACGGTAGGAACTCCTAATGGTTTTGTAAATGATACTGTTTCATTACCTGCTGAAGCTTTAAATAAAGCATCTGTTTTTATTAGATTTAAATATGATGATGAATATGGTTATTTCTGGGGTATTGACAATGTAAGTATTATTGGAAATCAATCTATAAATACTACTTGGTCTCCAATAACTGACTTGTTTATCAATTCAAATGCTACAATACCATACACAACAGGCACAAATGCAACAACAGTTTATGCTAAACCAACAACAAATATAACTTATACAGCTACTGCTACATCACAAGCAGGTTGTTCAAGTTCAGGAACAGCTAATATAAATGTAAATCTACCATTAGCAGCAGGAAATATAACAGGTTTAACAACTGT
>CAZRCF010000267.1:914-3846 GCA_964598505.1 uncultured Lentimicrobiaceae bacterium
CTACGAATGCAGGGGCTATTTCCGGTGCTACAACTGTTTGTCAAGGTCAAACGGCAGTAAATTACACTGTACCTATTATAGCAAATGCTACATCTTATATATGGTCATTGCCTATCGGTGCAACAGGTACAAGCACAACCAATAGCATTATTGTAAATTTTGGCACTTCTTCGGTTTCTGATAGTATTACGGTAAAAGGTCATAATACTTGTGGTGATGGTGCTACCTCTAATTTGTATATTTTAGTTAATGAAATTCCAAGTATGCCAACGGTAACAAACGCTATAAGTTATTGCCAAAATGCAACAGCAACAGCACTTACAGCAACTGGTAGTAATTTATTATGGTACACTTCGGCTACCGGTGGAACAGGAAGTACAACAGCACCAACTCCTTTAACTACAGCAGCAGGTAATACAAATTATTACGTAAGCCAAACTTTAAATGCATGTGAAAGCCCAAGAGCTCAGATTACAGTTACAATAAATTCATCTA
This sequence comes from uncultured Lentimicrobiaceae bacterium, assembly GCA_964598505.1. GTDB lineage: Bacteria > Bacteroidota > Bacteroidia > Bacteroidales > WCHB1-69 > CAZRCF01. The sequence continues at coordinate 1,410 of CAZRCF010000267.1, forward strand.
CAGGAGCATTTGGTTTAAGTAGTCCTGCAAATGGTGCTTATGTTTCTGCTACTCCAACATTTCAATGGGCTAATTCAAGTGGAGCAACAAGTTATGTGCTTTATGTTGATGGAATTGTTAAGAAAACAGGTATTACAGGCACTTCCTATCAACTTCAAAGTAATGAATCTTTAACACAAGGTATGCATACATGGTATGTTGCCGCTAATGGGTGTACTCAATCAAACGAAACATGGAGTTTCCTTGTTGATGCAACTGCACCTGCTACATTTAACTTATTAAGTCCGGCTAATAATAATTGGACAACAAATTTGCAACCTTCTTTTACTTGGAGTGCATCAAGCGATGCCAATAGTGGCTTAGCAAAATACCAACTATGGATAGATGGTACATTAAATAGAGATAATATTGCAACAACTTCTTTAAATGCAACACCCACAACAAACCTGACTAATGGTATTCATAGCTGGCAAATAAAAGCTGTTGATAATGCCGGAAATATTAGGGCATCAACGCAATTATGGAATATTGGAATTGACAATATTGCTCCTGCTAATCAAGCAAATGGGTGCTTATCACTTTATAATTCAACAAACACTTATAACTGTGTGTCTATTCCTCTTGTGTCAAATAGTTCTTTAAAAATATCAGGGAATAAGCTTTCAATTGAGTCATGGATTAATGTTTCGTCATCATATGATTCGTATGATGATTTTGTTATTTCAAAAGCATGGGATAATTCAAGTATTAATGAATTTGGAGTTGGAATTACTCAAAGTTCAACAAAATATAGCATATTTTTTCAGTTGTCAGGAAACTCAAACTCTTGGAATAATAACATTCGTTCAACTCAGGACTCAAATGTTGTTTTTAACTATAATCAATGGTATCATATAGCTTGCGTTTATGATGGAAACTATTTATATATGTACATAAATGGGAGTTTAAAAGCTAAAAAGACTTGTAGTGGATTAATTTCTAATACTGCCAATACAGTTTATATTGGACGAAGCACTGCTAATAGTTCTAGCTATTATTCCGGTAAAATTGATGAATTAAGAGTTTGGAATATTGCCAGAAGTCAGGTAGATATTCAAAAAGATATGAATCGAACTTTAGATATTGAATGTAATCAAGGTTTAGTGGGTTATTGGAAATTAGATAATAATACTATAACCGATTATAGCGGTAATGGCAATAATGGTACTTTGGTAGGAAGTGCAAGTATTGTTAATTCGGATAAACCTGAATTAGGAACATTAAATCAGTTAAAACAACCTAATTGTTCTCAATACCTAAGCAGTCCTTATGTTATGTTTAATTGGACAAATACAACCGATGCCGGTGTAGGCTTAAAAAAATATCAATTATGGGTAGATGATGCTTTAAAAGCAGATAATATTTTTGATACTTTGATAAATTATAGCAATCCTTTTAGCTATGGCAAACATACTTGGTATGTTAAAGCTTACGATTCGCTTGATAATAATTTAGCATCTCACAGAAGAGATTTTTATATTGATAACAAACCACCATTAAGTTTTAATTTAACAAGCCCTACCAATAATCAGATAGTAAATTTACCAACACCCAACTTTACATGGCAGGCTACTACTGATTCGGCAGGAGGAAGTGGATTAAGCAAATACCAATTATGGATTAATGGAGTTAAAAACAGAGATAGTATTCCTATTTCGCAAACTACCACAGCACCAAGTACGGTGTTAAGTCAAGGTGTTTATACTTGGTTTGTAAGGGCTTACGATATGGTAGGCAATTACAGGCAATCGGCAACCCAAACATTTTATGTAGATTGGGAAGCACCCACAGCATTTGATTTAATTTCCCCAAATGATAATGTTACGTTACAAAATAGTATGCCAACATTTTCGTGGCATCCATCAAGTGATATTGGAAGCGGATTAACCAAATACGAGCTATGTATTTCAGGGCAAACACCTATTGTAATATTACCTACGGATACAGTAAAACAAATTACTTATGATTTGCCAAACAATACCTATACTTGGTATGTAAAAGCGTATGATTTAGCAAATACATCAACAAGTTCCGAAACCAGAACGCTTACAATTAATGTGCCATTACCCGAACAAGCAGGAATTCCTATTGGACAAGATACCGTTTGTATTGGAACAAGCAATGTAGTTTATTCTACATCGGGAGCAACTTATGCATCTTCTTATATTTGGTCGTTATCTCCTTCCAATGCAGGAACAATTACCAATAATGGAACAAGTATAAATATAACGTGGAGTGCAACATTCACAGGTAATGCCCAAATAACGGTTAAGGGTCATAATAGTCAGGGCGATGGAGCAATTTCAACTGCAAAAACTGTTTATATAAAACCACTGCCAACTATATCGGCTACACCAACAGGAACAACAATATTATGTCCGGCTGCTCCAAATACAAC
>CAZRCF010000267.1:3869-4214 GCA_964598505.1 uncultured Lentimicrobiaceae bacterium
AGGAAATATAACAGGTACAGGATTAACATCAACAGTTACATGGGATAATACTTATACCGGTAACGTTCAAATTCAAGTAAAAGCACATAATAGTTGTGGAGATGGTGCCATATCAAATAGTTTGCAAGTTGTAATAAATCCTTTACCTTTGAAAGCAGCAAAACCAACAGGTACAACCTCTTTTTGTCAAGGTACTATTAATTCAATTTATACAACTACCGGAGCAACAAATGGATTAAACTATACATGGACATTGCTACCATCAACAGCAGGAACTTTGGTAACAGATGTTACAGAGAAAAATGCAACTATTACATGGAATCCTTTATTTAATGGAGTTGCAAA
>CAZRCF010000268.1:0-1017 GCA_964598505.1 uncultured Lentimicrobiaceae bacterium
GTTCCATTGTTTGTCGAATTTACAGATATAGAAGTGTTATATGTATATATTCCAGGTGTGTATTGCCATTCAATATTATTCATAGTAGTTGTAAAAATTACTTGTGAGTAACTATTATTACAAAAGCGTATAGTGTCTCCTTGAGAAACTGTATCTGCATTAACATAAGCAATTGGCAGCCATCCAATTTCAATATCGCTTAAGCTGCGAGATGTAATTATATATTTATTATATATTAATTGTGCAATACCTGTAATTGAGCCGGTTCCATTAGGAATAACTGTTGCAGGAGTAGTAATATAATCAGCTGTATAGAAAGCTGTACTAAAAGCATTAACTGTTAATGTAGCATCTGTTAATCGATATGTGTAATTTGCAGCAAATGTCATCAATCCATTAGCATCGGTAAATTTAGCATTAACAATTTTAATTACTTTCGATTGGTGTGCTTTAAATGCAGCAGTATCTTGCATTTGTGCAATAGTAACTTCTAATGGAGTAATTGTGTTTCCTGTTGAAGTAGCACCATTTGAGTTTTGTATAGGTATAAATTCATACATGCCATAATAATTCATAAGTTTTCCGGTAATACCTGTAATACCATCACCAATATTATAATTTGTAGTAATTGTACCAGGTTGGTCATCAATTAAAATTGCTCCTGTTGTGTCTTGAATAAATTTTCGGTTTCGATTTGTTTCCTTAAAAGTCATTACAACTTCGTTGGATAAAGAATAAATAGTTGAGTTATCGGCAGCTTTTGTTTTTAAATCGGCAATACTTGTACAAACTATTGGAGTTGCAATGGTGTATAATGCTGATGAAACAGAACTATTTGTTAAACCACTCTTTACTCCAATTGCTTTTACAGTTTTGGTTTGAGAAATTGTAAATGGAACAGTATATAAAGAGTCCGTTGTAGTAGGATTATTACCGTTAGTTGTGTAATAAATTTGAGCACCAGTAGTATTAGTTGATAAAGCTATATTAACAGAACCATAATATGTTCCGGCAACA
>CAZRCF010000268.1:1027-4212 GCA_964598505.1 uncultured Lentimicrobiaceae bacterium
GAAAATGTCGGAGTAGCAACTGTTGTTATACCATAATACCAAGTTAAATTAAAATCATCAATAGCTGTGGCCGTTCTATTTCCAAAGCTAGTAGAAACATCTAAAGCAACTATCCTAATCCAAACTGGACCAGCTAAATTATCTAACAATGAGCCAAAATTAACAGAAACATCTGTATTTGACCATGTTGAACCACCGGTTGTTAAAGTTGCAGGTGTTGCAGTTAAATCAGTAAATGTTGATGGTGAAGTACCGTTAGCATATTGAACTTTCCATGTAGTAGTTCTTGGCGAAGTTGCATCCAACGATTGTAATTTGAATGAAAGATTAAAGCCGTTCATGTTATAAGTGTTTGCTATTTGTACAGTAAATGCAGCACCTGGATCACCAACAGCACCAGTTTGTCTTATGCCTAAAACTCTATCTGTTGAAGCAGCTTGAGCAGCAGAATCAGTTGTACTTGTTAATCCATCTACAGAAGCATAATTGAAAATACCTTTTGAAGTTGAATTCCATTTGGTTTTTGCAGTATTAATAACTGTATCTGTTCCTAACGAAGTTGATGTTGCATGTAATTTGACCATCCAACCGGTTGGAAATCCTGTGCCAATACCATCAAAGTTTTGGGTATATGATGTACCGCTCAATGTTACTTGTCCTTGAATTGCTGTAATTGAGCAAAACAAGATTCCTATAATTAGGCTAAAAATGTTAATTTTTTTCATTTTTTTTTTTTTGTTATTATCTTATGGTTTAATAAATATTTTCGATAGTGGGGGTGCGACTCTAAGTCGCACTCCCACTAGTTTGAAGCAAATTTTAAAGCAAACAACTATTCATCTGATGACTCCAATTAGTCATCTGATGAATTGCCTGCACGCTATTCTTTAACAATTTTCCTAATTTCAAAAGCATTACCATTACCAATCTTTACTAAATAAATTCCGGTTGTAAAATTTGAGGTTTCCACAATAGTTTTTTCAATCAAATTTCCTTTATAAATTACCTTGCCTATTGAATTTAATATTTCAAAATTTAATATTTCTGTATTACCTTTTGAATAAATGATTAACTCATTTTTGAAAGGATTTGGATATATATTTATTGTTGAAAATTGATTTTCTGATATGCTTGATGTAGCTGAATTTACATAATTTGAACGTACAATATAATCATCTTTTGAACCGCAATTTGGTGTATAAAAACCTACAAAATATTTTACAAACATTGAAGATGGATTGGTATAGTTATAAAAATATGTATTACCCGGAACCGAAGCAATTTGTGCTACTTGATTTGATGATGTAATTCCATAAATCAGATAATTAGGCACTGCTAATCCTTGGTAAGCACTCCAAGTAAAACCATAAGTATTAGTTAGTTGATCGTATGCTTTTAATAATGTAATAGTTTTATGAAGTGCAGATTGAACTCCTTCGTTTGAACATGTATCTTTAATACTTATTTTATAGCTATTGCTTTGGTTTGCGGGATTAGAAGTCATATCAATATAACTGGTTTGTGTTGCCGGCACACTGCCTATTAAACTAAATACATTGGTTGATATTTCACTGTAAATATTAACAAATTCGGCATTAGAAGGCGGTAGATGCCATACAATTCGGTTTTTATATGTAATAGTATCAAACTCTACAAAACAAATATTTATACTCGGTGGAGAAAGCACAGTAACATTAATAGTATCTGCACTTACACATCCTGCATTGTCGGTAGTTGTAACGCTATAACTACCTGTTTGCAAAACAGAAATAGAAGATGCAGAACTTCCATTTGACCAAGAATAGTTAACAATATTATTATTGCCTGTAGTTAAAGTAACTGTGTCATTGAGACAAATTATCCTATCAGAACCAAGATTTACATCATTGGAGTGATTTACTATTATTGTTGTAGTATCATAAGCGATACCACATCCATTATTAATGGTTACCCAATAGTTGCCAGCATTTTTTGCTATAATGCTTTGAGTATTGGCACCTGTTGACCAAATATAATTACATCCTTTATTGCTATTCATTGCATTAAATGTATAAGCAAATATATCACCACAAGCATGGATAGTATCGGTAAATACTGGTGAAATAGGGTTGGATAGTAAATAAAATTTAAATATTTTTACAGTATTGCCGTTTTGAAGCATTCCAATTGTTCCATTGTTTGTCGAATTTACAGATATAGAAGTGTTATATGTATATATTCCAGGTGTGTATTGCCATTCAATATTATTCATAGTAGTTGTAAAAATTACTTGTGAGTAACTATTATTACAAAAGCGTATAGTGTCTCCTTGAGAAACTGTATCTGCATTAACATAAGCAATTGGCAGCCATCCAATTTCAATATCGCTTAAGCTGCGAGATGTAATTATATATTTATTATATATTAATTGTGCAATACCTGTAATTGAGCCGGTTCCATTAGGAATAACTGTTGCAGGAGTAGTAATATAATCAGCTGTATAGAAAGCTGTACTAAAAGCATTAACTGTTAATGTAGCATCTGTTAATCGATATGTGTAATTTGCAGCAAATGTCATCAATCCATTAGCATCGGTAAATTTAGCATTAACAATTTTAATTACTTTCGATTGGTGTGCTTTAAATGCAGCAGTATCTTGCATTTGTGCAATAGTAACTTCTAATGGAGTAATTGTGTTTCCTGTTGAAGTAGCACCATTTGAGTTTTGTATAGGTATAAATTCATACATGCCATAATAATTCATAAGTTTTCCGGTAATACCTGTAATACCATCACCAATATTATAATTTGTAGTAATTGTACCAGGTTGGTCATCAATTAAAATTGCTCCTGTTGTGTCTTGAATAAATTTTCGGTTTCGATTTGTTTCCTTAAAAGTCATTACAACTTCGTTGGATAAAGAATAAATAGTTGAGTTATCGGCAGCTTTTGTTTTTAAATCGGCAATACTTGTACAAACTATTGGAGTTGCAATGGTGTATAATGCTGATGAAACAGAACTATTTGTTAAACCACTCTTTACTCCAATTGCTTTTACAGTTTTGGTTTGAGAAATTGTAAATGGAACAGTATATAAAGAGTCCGTTGTAGTAGGATTATTACCGTTAGTTGTGTAATAAATTTGAGCACCAGTAGTATTAGTTGATAAAGCTATATTAACAGAACCATAATATGTTCCGGCAACA
>CAZRCF010000269.1:0-4211 GCA_964598505.1 uncultured Lentimicrobiaceae bacterium
ATTTTACTTGCTTCAGCGTTTGGAGCACCAAAATGACAATCTGATGCAATAAATATTTTTCCGTTTATTATGTGATTGGTTGTTTGCAAAATAATTTAATTTAAAAAAATTAATAAATTAATGTTTGTATAAATTCAATTTCTTTAATTTGTAAAATCCATTATTATATGATGCAAAAAAAACTCTTCATTTTCGTTTATTTTGTTATTTTGTCTTATATGAATACTATCAAACGTATTTGGATTTCCTGAAAGTGAATTTTTAATAATTTTTTCTTTTGTAAGTTTACCTATTGAATTATTATCATAAACAGTATAAATTTTTCCGATAAGTTTTTCAATAATTGAATTTTCTGTTTTCGCTATTGCAAAACCTATCATTCCTCCAAAATTTACATCATCAGCGTATTTACAAATTAGATAACGATACATGCCTCCATTTTCACTGTCTTTTCCTTTTACATATACATATTCGTCAATAGATTTTGATAGTGTTGTACTTTTAGTTTTTCCTAAATTTTTAGCTTCAAACGAAAAATATTTTTTATGCCACTGACTATGTTCAAATTTTAAATCATAATATCCATCTGCATTAGCTTCGGAACTTGCTTCTCTGTTTATTTTAAATTCATACAAATCAAATTCAGCACATTTCCATGTTAACCAATTTCGTATATGCTTTTTTATTGTACTCTCAATATTTGATCGGGTTTTATTTGTTTCCGTTTCAATAAGAGATAAGATTTCTTTTTGTTCAACCGCTTTGTAGTATTTCAAAAGGAAAAAGAACACATATTGTTTCCATTCATAATCAGAAAGCAATCTAGTCTCTATTTTACTGTCAGACATCGGTTTTAATGACGGAAGCTTAATGTAACCTTTTATCATTTTACCAATTTTAAAATTTCTTTACCATCTTCAAAAGCTTTTGTTTCCGACCAATTTTTAAATTGATTGTCTTTGATTATGTAGATACAATCTTTCCCAATGATTTTCTCTTTCATTGCAATAAAAATCTCATGAGATTCATCTAAAATTTTGTTGATAACATACTTAAATACATCTTCAGTATTAGGCATTGTTTTGTAACTGTCTTTAAAATAGATAGCTGTAACAATCATGTTAAACCCTAAATTCGGATTTTGATAAATCTCAATAATTGGTTTAGATTCAAAATATAATTCAAGTGTATTGAGAAGTGCTTTTTTATAATTCTCTAACTCTGTTTTTTCAATTATTTTTTTATTTGTAAAAAAGTCTTTAACTCTTTGTCTTTCAAGAAAACTTAAATCATATAAATCATAAATTAATTCATTTAGTTTTTCTTTGGTTTCAGCTTCGTATTTTAATTTACCTTCAGTAAGTTGTTCGCTTATTGCTGATATTTCTGCAACTAAGTCTTCGTCTAAGTATTTTGGGATTGGGATGTTTTTAATCGCTTTGGTGTCTAAGTTAGCAAAATTATTATCAATTCTTTTTCTGTATTTTAGAGATAAATAAAAGTTTACTAAATCAGAATTTAGAATTGCTGTAAATAAATTATAATAATTTTTGTGTTTTAGTTTAATGCCGTATATTAAATTTGAGAAAAATAAATTGAAACTTACAAAAGCTGCTTCTATTCGGTTCCCAAACTTATTGAAAATTATTTTTTCATTTTCATATATAAAAATATTTCTTGGACGTTGAAAATTATTTTTATTTACATCTTCCTTGTTTATAAATCCATCAAATCCTAAAATCCTAAAAGTTTTGATTTTATTTTCAGGTTGATAAATATATGGTGTATTGTAATAATAATTTTTTGTGTTGTTCAAATAATTTTTTCTTGCAAATTCTTCATGATGGTTAAAGTTTTTTCCGTATTTAAATTTATTAAATTCTTTATCTGTATTATTGAAGAATGTATTTAAGTCATTATTAGACAATCTTGTTAGTCCTCTAAAACTGTTATAATTTTTATCTTTCAACAAAAACTCATTTAGCTTTCTATTGTCTGATAATTTATTCAATAATTTCAAACCATACTCATTACCAATTAAATAGTCGCGAAGAATTACTCTTTCGTTTAAAATATCATTTTGTGGAATTTCTATTTTCTTATCTTCTTGAACAATAAGCAAATCGAAAATTTCAGAAAAAACACCCATATCAATAGGATAGTAATTTATCGTATTGTTTTCAATTTGCTTATTGTTGAATATGGTAACAACTACACTTTCTTTGGCTTTTCGAAATAGAATTTCTTTTACTCTAGAAAGTTCATAAAAATTTTCAATTTGATACTGTTCAAAAAAGAATTTTTGAAAATGTAATGATTTTTCGTTGTAAAAATTGGAGCTATTTTGCACAAAACCAAATCTTGTTTCTGGCTTAGCCCAATCCTTTATTTTAAGCATAAAAGCCTGCGAAATCTGATGATGTCCAATTATATCTTTTGCTTCTATCGTTTTACCATCAATTATAGTGGAATATTCATTGATAAAACTAATTTCTTCATTTTTCTGTTTTATCTCAAAATATGGTGGATTACCAACAATATAATCAAAAGTTTCTGTTTTGTGTGGTATTTTTTCAACTTTAACTTCAAGTGCATTACAATTAATAATGTTACTGGAAAAATCATACGGAAAAATTGGCAATTCAGAACTACTTTCTATTTTTTGCTTAATATATTCTTTTATTTCTTCTGACGGAAGACCTTCCAAAATTTCAAGATATAATGAAAAAACAGACAAACGCCAAGCTATATTTTCTTTTTCTATTCCATAAATATAATCGTTTATCAACTTGTTTTTATGCTCAATTATTGTGTAAATATCTTTTGATTTTGGTGGATTGTATTCTAATAATTTCCGAAAAGCTAACACTAAAAACATCCCCGAACCACATGCTGAATCAAGCACTTTCCCCGTATTTGTAATAGTATCGTCAATTATAAGTTGAGCAAGTTTATCGGGTGTATAATAAATGCCTTCTTCAAGTTGAGTATGCTCTAAAAAAACTTCATAAATGTGGCTAATAAATTGAATTGGAATTACATCAAAACGGAAATCGAACAATGACAATTGTCCTTTTTCCCAATCCTGTTGACTAATTGCTTGGCATATTAAATCTAAAACTTTATTGTCAGTTAAATACTCTTTTTTTATGGGAGGTGTTTTGAAAAGAACATTATTAAAAAGTATATTGATTTCTTCAAATAACTTGTTAATATTTTCAATATCATGCTCTTCTAAAAGTAATTTATAACCGAAATCAATATCTTTAACACGAGGATGATTTTGAAAATGAAAATTGTAAAAAAATGAATTTATAATATGCTTATCTTCAAGGAATTTAATAAAAAGTGTTCTGTCAATTAATGCTTGAACAATATTATCTGGATTATCATCTTTGAGTTTTAATTCATCTCGTAATTTGTTCTTTAATTTTTTAAGTTGCTCGATTAAAGCTGTATCAATTCGAGTTCTTTTTTTTACTGTATCTAAAAAATTGGAATATGATAACCAAAATGCACCAGATTGAAAGTTCGATTTGTTTATTTTTTTTAGTTCTTCAACATCTTTTTCATTACCACAAAAGCTTGCTATTTTTTTAGCTTTAAGTGGATTGGTTTTTGCATAATAAAGAGTGCAAATTAAATTTGTTTCAGGTTTTTCTAATAAAAAATATAAATCATACTTATTTTCGTTCCAGATATAACGCCTTAATTCAAAAAAATCTTTATCTGATAAAGGAATTGTAATCACATAAAATGAACAATTTGTTTGTTCAGGACTTTTATAAACAAATACATTGTTTATTAATTTTTCTGTCAAATCGATATTTTCTGAAATAATAATTTTACTCGGCTTTATTTCAGAGTCTTTTGTGCCAAATGTAAAATCAATTTTTTCAAAAAAATTATTCATTTCTATGTTCTTAAATAATTATAAATAATTCGATAATGTTAAATATACAAAATTATATAGTTATTGGTAGTTTTTTATGAAATTAAATTTAATTATACTTAAATATACAAAGATATATTTATTTTTCTACTTTTCGTATTTTTAATTTATTTTTAATTTAACAACAATGCAACATTCTTAATATCAGCCGAATGTATAATAATAAAATTTTCTTTATCAATTAAAAAATAGTAAGGCACCGCTGTTATATTGAACTGTTTGGCAATATTACTTTCAAACACTTGAGGCTGATTTATAT
>CAZRCF010000270.1:0-2174 GCA_964598505.1 uncultured Lentimicrobiaceae bacterium
ATTTTTCTTTGATTTGCTAAAAGTGCAAGTTCAGTCATCAATTTAACATCTTTGTCGGAAAATAGTTTGATTAAGCTTAAGTAGTTAATAGTTTTGTTGTATATTTAATCATTAAAATTATAAAAATCATGGAAGAAATTGTAATTAATTTCAAAAAAAAAGTTGGCCGATTAATAATTGGCAAACAACTAAAAAAAGTATTAGCAGCAATTCTTATTGTTTTTGCTTGCTTAACTGCACATTCACAAACTCCCATAATTCAACCAAAAGTTGATGAAAGAGTTGAATTATTAAGTATTGTATTTAGATTAGCTGAAGCAGAAGAATATATGAATAATGATATTGCAGATTACACGAAAGATATTGACGAGTATTTTTTCCAATTTAAAGAACATGAAGTTATTAAATATGCAAAAGAAATAAGACAAACTAACGAAGTAGCTTATGATGCAGTTATGTCGATGGCTGTAAGAATTGAAATTAAAGATGGAATTAGATTTAATGAAAACATTTTCCCTTTAGATTTAGATAAGCGTTGGGGGCAAGAAAATGCAGATAAGTTTATAAAATTACTTGCTCAATTCTATATCGAATCAAAGTTTCATGATTTTTTTATAAATCATAGCTTATTATATAATGTTGCAGAAAAAAACTTTAATACCATTTTAAGTAAAATTAAATTTGATTGGTTTCAGAATTTTTTTGGCGAAAAACCAAATGGAGATTATAATTTGTTTATAAGTTTAACAAATGGTGGTAATAATTACGGTGCAAATACTCATTTTAAAGATGGAAGAAAAGATATTTTTTCAATTATAGGAACATGGAGGACAGATAGCTTGAAAAATCCCATTTATTCTGTAAATACAATTTCAACTATTATACATGAATTTAACCACTCTTTTTGCAATCCATTAATTGATGCAAACTATGATAAAATGGACAAGCAGGCAAGTAAGTTTTTTAAATTAGTATCAAAAATATTATCACAACAAGCTTATGACATACCAAAAATCATGCTTTACGAAATTTTGGTAAGAGCTTGCGTTATTAAGTATTACCAAAATAATAAAATTAGTGAAAATAAAGTTAAATCCTTAATTGCAAACGAAAAAAGTAATGGTTTTTTATGGATAGAAGAACTCGTAAATTTATTATCTAATTACGAAAAAAACCGAGATAAATATTTAACATTAAATTCTTTTATGCCCGAAATTGTTAATTTGCAAAATAAATTATCGCCAAAGAAAATTCAAAAAAAATATAATAGTGAATGCCCACAAATTGTTTCTATCAACATAAAAAATAATTCAAAAAACATTGACCCCAACTTATCAGAAGTTGTTGTTACATTTAACAAACCAATGAATACGGGATGTAATGGTACTAGTTATGGAAAAAAAGGAGAAAAATATTTTCCTGAATTTAGAAAAGATTTAAAATCAAAATGGGATGAAAATATAAAAAATAAATGGACATTTTATATTACGCTTAAGCCTAATACAGAATATTCTATGTCGTTTCCTGCACAATTCTTTATGGATGAAAATTATCATTTTTTAAAAGAGACGTATTATTTAGATTTTAAAACAAAAAATTAATATTTCAATTCAAATTCGCAATAATTATGCTAACAAACTGATATTCATCAGATGACTTGCAGATATAAAGCGTTTGATTTAATCATTTAAATTTAATGGAACTATGAAAAAAGTAATATTTCAAATAAATAAAATAGTTGGTCGATTAAAAAATGGCAAACTACTGTTTGCATTTAAAATATTGGCATTTTATTTTCTAATTATTATATCGGAAAATTCAAATGCACAAACGCAGGAAGATGTTTGGGATAGGGGAAAAAATCCAGAATATATTTTAAGAGATTCTTTAAACGGAAAGGAAATTACTGTTGAATACGAAAATTACCCATTTATTATTAATTACAACAATAAAATTAAAATCACATATCCGGATAATAAAGCAAAAATAAAAATATTATTACCATTTAATAAACCTATTGAAATCACAGGTTCTGATAGTTTTTATTATAACCCTAAAAAAATATTTGATTGGGAAAACATATATATTATTTCTAATAAGGATACAATTGAAAAAAAATATAATAACTCAACTATTTATCCTACACCAATTTTATATTTCGATTCATTAAACCC
>CAZRCF010000270.1:2274-4209 GCA_964598505.1 uncultured Lentimicrobiaceae bacterium
ATATACTTTGTAAAGCGGTTTTTTATAAAAAATAAATTTTTAACACAGCTAATTGCTTGTGCTATTATTGCTCAAATACCAATATTTGTAAATTACTTTTTCAATTACTTTAATGATGAAATAACTTTAAAAGAATTTCTATTTAGCGCTGAAAAATATTTTGTAATGTTTTCTTTATTAGTAGGCACATTTTTATGGTTTATTGATTTAATAAACAAAAAAATTAAAACTTTTGCTATTCGATTATTATTAGATTTTATATCGGTTTTTGCAATATTTTACTTATCCTATCAAATTATATTTTTTGTAATTTCTTATGATTATGTTCGAATAGAATCAATACATTGGCAATGGCTATATATACCTTTGGCAGTATCGATATATCGAATATTTAAACTTTTTAATCAACGAAAAATATATGAATTATTACAAGAAAAAGAGTTGGAAGTTAGCAAACAAAAAGAATTAACTACCAAAGCCGAATTATTGGCATTGCAATCGAGAATTAATCCTCATTTTCTTTATAATTCGCTGAATTCTATTGCATCATTGGCAACTGTTGATAAACATAAAACAGAGCAAATGGCAATAGATTTGGCAAAATTATTTCGTTATAACCTCAACAAAGGTGAAGATATTTTGACAACAGTTTTTGAAGAATTGGAAATGGTAAAGCTATATTTAGATATTGAAAAACAACGTTTTGGCGAAAAATTAGATTACCAGGTTGAAGTACCCGAAGAGTTAATGCAATTTAAGGTGCCAATTTTTATCTTGCAACCATTAGTTGAAAATGCAATAAAACATGGAATATCGAAAATTACTGAACTTGGAATTATAAAAATCAAAATTGAAAAAGAAAGGGACTTTGCTTTTATAAAAGTTTACGATAATGGTCCATTATTTACCAATGAGTTAATTTTTGGCTATGGTTTGCAAAACATATTTGATAAATTAACGTTGGTTTACAAAAATAATTACACTGTTAGATTTGTAAACGAAAATGAAAAGCATATTGAGATAAAAATCGTAATAAAATAAGTATGATACAATTTCCATATAAAACGATAATTGTTGATGATGAAGAACTGGCTCGTGAAAGGCTAAAACGCTTATTGGCTGATTATTCAGAATACATTGAAATTATTGGCGAAGCAAGCAATGGCAATCAGGCTGAAATCCTCTTTGAAACACTACGCCCCGATTTAGCTATTTTAGATATTTCGATGCCTGGTAAAAATATTTTCGAGGTATTAAAAGATTTGAAATATAAGCCAATAGTTGTTTTTTGCACTGCTTACGACAATTATGCAATTAAGGCTTTTGAAAGTTTTTCGCTCGACTATATTCTGAAACCTATAGAAAAAGAAAGAATTAGCCAAACTATTGATAAGCTAAAGCGAGTTGGCGGAGCATCGAATGTTGATTTTATTTTGCAACATATAAATGAACTTCAGCAACCAAAGCCCAAAATGCAATCAATCTCGCACAAAGTTGGCGATAGAATTGTACTAATTAGAACAAACGAAATTACATATCTTATGGCAGATAATAAATATGTTAACTTTTACAATGCCAATTGTCAAGAGTTTTTTACCGACCATCCGCTAAAAACTTTAGAAGACAAATTGCCGGAAACATTTTTAAGAGTATCTAAGTCGCATATTGTTAATATCAATTATGTAAAAGAGATACAACACTATTTTAGAGGCAAATATATAATTACTATTGACGACCGAAATCGAACAAAAATTACAACAGGCAGTTCGTTTCAAACAATAATTAAACAAAATTTCGATTTGTAGATTACTATTAAAAAATTTCACTATTAACCGACTAATTTTAAAAGTCCTTGTTTCGTAAGTTCATTTCTATTTTGTTATTTATTTGTCGTACGGAACTCGCTAATTATAAATCTCTTGGGAAAAACATTGT
>CAZRCF010000271.1:0-4205 GCA_964598505.1 uncultured Lentimicrobiaceae bacterium
AATTGGAAACGGGAAAAAAATTCTTGCTTTCGATGGACACATGGATACAGTTGATATAGGAAATATTGAAAACTGGGATTTCGATCCACTTGGCGGCGAAATTAAAGATGGTTACGTTCATGGCAGAGGAACAGTTGACCAAGAAGGTGG
This sequence comes from uncultured Lentimicrobiaceae bacterium, assembly GCA_964598505.1. Classification (GTDB taxonomy): domain Bacteria; phylum Bacteroidota; class Bacteroidia; order Bacteroidales; family WCHB1-69; genus CAZRCF01. Next base: position 151 of record CAZRCF010000271.1, read on the forward strand.
ACCTGCTGCTTTTGTTACCACCGGTAGAATTTTAAAAGAATTAGGGTTTGATAAAGACCTTACAATATATTTTGTAGGAAGTGTAATGGAAGAAGATTGCGATGGGCTGTGCTGGAAATATATTGTTGAAGAAGATAAAATTAAACCTGATTTTGTAATTAGTACTGAGCCTACCAACCTTAATATTTATCGCGGACATAGAGGTAGAATGGAAATACATGTAAGTTTTTATGGTGTTTCGTCGCATGGTTCAGCTCCTGAGCGTGGTAAAAATGCAATATATATGGCTTCGAGGACAGCTTTGGAAATAGAAAAACTTAACGAAAAACTTGCTTACGATGAGTTTTTGGGAAGAGGAAGTGTTACCATTTCTGAAATAATTTCAAAAAGTCCTTCACTTTGTGCTGTAGCCGATTATGCTCGTATTCATCTCGATAGAAGATTAACTTGGGGCGAAACTAAAGAATCGGCAGTAAAAGAGATTAAAGAGCTTGTAAAGGGCATGAATGCTAAAGTTGAAGTTTTGAATTATTCGGAAACTGCATTTACAGGGTTGAAATATGGAATGGAAAAATATTATCCTACTTGGAAAATGGCTGAAAACGATGAAATAGTTCAAACTGGAGTTAGCTCTTACAAAAATCTGTTTGGCAAAGAACCTAAAATTGATAAATGGACTTTTTCGACCAATGGAATTATGACAAATGGGATTTATGGAATTCCAACTATTGGTTTTGGTCCCGGCAACGAAGTACTTGCTCATGCTCCAAACGAAAAAGTATTAATTAGCGATTTAGTTGTTTCGGCTGCTTTTTATGCTGCATTTGCTTACGAAATATCTTAATTCGTGTTTGCAAGAAAACGCCAACTTTTTCGTTATTCTTGCAACAAATTTAGGTTATTTACACTGGTATACGCCCTAAATTTGTTGCTACGAATGCCTCAAATTTGATGTTTTCTTATCAAACACAGAGTTTTCTTGCAGGAACTAATTAGTAAAATTAAATTTAAGATATATAGGTGCTAAGTTGCAAACTTCGCAAAACAAAATTCAAACTTCGCACAAAAGAGAAACCATTTCAATTATTTAAAAATAAAAAAATGAAAATAACAGAGAAAATTGAAGCATTAAATAAAATAAAATCTGATTTGTATAAAAAGGATTTTTTATTAACATGGGAAAAAAGCGAAAAAGATCTTCGTATTATTCTTGAAGTAGCCGGAATATTAAAAGATTTGCGTGCTAATAATATTTCGCCACGAGTTTTTGATTCGGGACTTGCTATTTCAAATTTCAGAGATAATTCAACCCGTACAAGATTCTCGTTTGCTTCGGCAAGTAATATGTTAGGATTAGCGGTTCAGGACTTAGATGAAGAAAAATCGCAAATTGCACATGGCGAAACTGTTAGAGAAACTGCCAATATGATTTCGTTTATGTCCGATTTTATTGGTATTCGCGATGATATGTTTTTGGGTGAAGGAAATAAATATATGCGTGAAGTAGGAGAGGCGTTAGATGAAGGTTTTGAAAAAGGTGTTCTTCCTACTCGCCCTGGTATTGTTAATTTGCAGTGCGATATTGATCATCCAACCCAATCGATGGCTGATTTAATGCACTTACAATCGGAATTTGGCTCATTAGAAAACCTTAAAGGTAAAAAAATTGTTATGAGTTGGGCATACTCTCCAAGTTATGGCAAACCACTTTCTGTACCTCAAGGAATAATTGGACTTATGTCGCGCTTTGGAATGAATATCGAATTAGCTTATCCAGAAGGTTATGGTTTAATTCCTGAAGTAGTTGAATTGGCTAAGAAAAATGCAATACAAAGTGGTGGAACTTTTAATATAAACCATTCAATGACCGATGCTATGAAAGATGCTGATATTGTTTATCCAAAAAGTTGGGCACCATTTCATATTATGCAACAACGTACTGAATTGTTGAAAAATGCTGATAAAGCTGGATTGAAAGACCTTGAACAAGTTTGTCTTGCCAATAATGCAAAATTTAAAGATTGGGAATACGATGCAGCTAAAATGAAATTAACCAAAAACCAAAATGCTTTGTATATGCACTGTTTGCCTGCCGATATAAGTGGCGTTTCGTGCAAAGAAGGTGAAGTTAATGGTGATGTTTTTGAGAAATATCGTATTAAAACATATCTCGAAGCCGGTTATAAACCATATATTATTGCTGCAATGATGTTTACAAACCGTTTTGAAAAACCTGCTGAAGTTTTAAAGAGTATTTTAGATAGAAATAGAATTAGAGTAGGGTTTTAATTATTTTTAAAAAGCAATAAATTAAAGTGCGAAGTTACAAACTTCGCACAACTATGTGTTCATGTAGCTGTTATAATGTGCATGGTAAAAGGCCGACCTCAGCAAAAAAGCGTTAATAAAAAACAAACATTTTTACGTTTAAAGCGAGGCGGGTGCTATGATGCTAATAGATAACAAACTGCAAAATCCGTCACGTTGTTAAAAATTACTTAAACACCGTTTATTGCTTGGCTCGCTTAGTAAAAATGATTGGTTTTTTAGCTTTTTTGGTGCAGTCTTGAACTTTTGCTTTACTTTTTACTCGTGTCACTTTTATTTATTATAATGTACTCGTTATTCGCTCCGCTCAAGTGTATCAAGACAAAAAGTAAAAGGAAGTAATTGTATTTATTGGATTATTATATAATTAATTTTGGTATAATAAACCGTTGTGCGAAGTTTCCGAACTTCGCACTTTTTTATTTTTATGACCAGCTACCATGCACCGTGTACCGTTTAAAGTGTACCGTGAACCAATTGTTATCGTTTTAAGAAATTCCCTTTAGGTGGATTGGCAATTAATTTTTCATTTTCAATAATAACTTCGCCTTTTTTGATAACAAATTCTGCTACACCTTTGGCTTTTATGCCTGCGTATATATTAGAATCGCAGTTTTGATGGTGAGTTTTTACAGATATTTCTTTTTCGCAATTTGGATTCCAAATTACAATATCGGCATCGGAACCAATTGCAATTTCTCCTTTTGCAGGATACAAACCAAATATCTTTGCAGGCTGAGTAGAGCAAATATCAACCCATTGATTTATAGTGATTTTATTTGCCAAAACGCCATAAGTGTATAACAATGCCAAACGATGTTCAACTCCTCCGGCACCATTTGGAATTTTTCGGAAATCGTTAATGCCCAACTCTTTTTGTTTAAGGTTAAATGGACAATGATCGGTGCCAATGGTTTTTATTATTCCTTTTGCTATGGCTTCCCAAAGTACTTGGTTATCTTCTTCCTTACGTAATGGCGGACTTATAATATATGGAGCAGTTTGCCTAAATGTTCCATTATATTTTGAATCGTTAAGTAGTAAGTATTGAGGGCAGGTTTCTGCAAAAACCTTTTGTCCGTTTTTTTGAGCATTTTCAATATGTGTTATCGATTCTCTACTCGAAACATGAACTATATAAAGTGGGCAATTTGCCTCTTTAGCCATTTCAATTGCATTTTTAACTGCTTCTGCTTCATAAGCGGCAGGTCGCGATAAGGCATGATATTGAGGTTCAACTCTGTTTTCGCTGATAAATTTATCGCTTAGTGTTTCTATTTCGTTTCCTAATTCGCAATGTACTGTAACTATTCCGCCTAATTTGCCAACACTTTTGAGCACTTTTATAAAATCAGCATTATTTAAACCAATTGTTTTTAAATAAGCGAGATATACTTTAAAAGATGTAATTCCTAGTTTAAAACAATCTTCAATTTCCTGTTCTGTATTTTCGAGCCTTTGAATTGGACTTACATGAAACGAATAATCGGTAAGTGCAAGTTTTGCTTCATTTTTTCTTTTTTCTAAAGCATCGGTAAGCGATTCTCCTTTTTTGGGAGTAACAAAATCGAGTAGGGTAGTAGTACCACCATAAAGTGCAGCTTTACTCCCCGAAAGAAAATCATCAGATGAATAACCAGCAGCGGTGCGTAAATTCAAATGTACATGAGGGTCAATAGCACCGGGCAAAACAAATTTTCCTTGTGCATTTATTATTGTTGTATTTT
>CAZRCF010000272.1:0-4162 GCA_964598505.1 uncultured Lentimicrobiaceae bacterium
CGCCTGAAATAGACATAGTGTTTCCTGTATATGTTCTTAAAATCCTTGTAGGACAATCATAAGGGATTCCATCTATTACTACTGAAAATTCAGGTGTCGATGTATTTCTTCTAAATCTAATGCCAATTACCTTTCCCTTTAAAACTGTATTCAAAAGCACAAAATTAGAACCTAATCCAGCGGATACAGTGTTTAAATTCAAACCTGATGCTGTTCCATCGCCATTTGTCCAATTTACATAAGACGGAAAAGCTGAACCACTTCCTCCCTGTACTACTTGAATTTCTGAGGCTGTAATGAAATTATTAATAGGTATTTTGACAATTTCTCCTTGCTCAATTTTTACTTTTAAAATTCCTTCTGGACTACCATCGTCTTGAACTGCTAATATCCCTCTATCTTCTACTGGAAAATTATTTGCCATTTTATTTTTGTTTTTTAGTTAAATATCTTCTGTTGATGCAATCCACATTCTTGTACCGTCTGGCCACAATTGGTAAATTGTATTAGTAATTCCTTTGTTTTCGTCATTTAAGACTTTTACTGTTTTCAAAACAATAGGAGTAGGTAAAAGTAATAATGATGCGTAATCTGCAACTTCTAAGAATCTACTATCTACATATATTTTTTGTGGGTAGTCTAGGTCTGTGATGTTGGCAGAATAATCTTGTTGAGAAATTATTCCTCTAGGATTACTTTTTGTGGAATTTATTTCAACTCCAAATTCATTTACTCTTAATGAATTATATTCAATATTAAATGTATCTATCTGTATTAAAACAGCTTCACTACTACTTAAAGTTAGCATAGCTTCTAGTAATGGTGCGATAGTTTTTAAATAAATACTATTTTCATCAGTATCAAATGTTAAGTTTGTTATTTGTGTCTCTGATTTTTTTGCTATTAAGGAAGTAATTTCTCCATCTCCAATAAACTCAATATCCCCTGTAACAGGATTACCTACTGTAGTTCCTGATAATGGTATGTAATCTTCTGAATTAATACCTACTTCTATAAAATCATTTCCAACTGCTTGTAAAGCACCATTTCCATAATATCCTTTTATTCCTGTAAATAAATATTCGTGATATGTTCCTGTAAAAGTACCTTGTATTTTAATTTGTCCTAAATTCTGATCTTGAATATAAATATTTGGAAGTGCATTATTAATACTATCAATTGCATTTGAAGATGTAGAGCCAAAATCAACATCTTGACGCACCGAAGTAGGCAAATCAACAATATTTACATTTTTCCTAACAATTTCAATATACCATCCATTTATAGTAATGTCAGCCGCTTTGTTGGTTGATATCCAAATTTCAGCAGGATAATCTTTAATATCAGCACTTCCAATATCAAAACATACATCTTCACTAACTCTAAACATTGAATTAGTCTTAACTTGTCCTTGAGATACATTCAATGTAAATTCACTAGCAGAACCTATCCCAAATTTAATATAAAACTTAAACAATTGGTCTGTTCCTGATGTTTCAATAAATAAATCAATTCTGAAATTTATTAAATCCCCTACTGATAACTGAGTAAAGTCTAATTGATTTGTAACCTCATTATAAACAGACGAAATACCATAAGGTGCGTTACTTACATTCGTATAAGCTCCTAAAGCATCGTTTAATAACTTTTCATCTACATTGGCTGCAATTGCTTGCGGTGTTGTTTGGGTTGCTAAATCGGCATAATGAAATGAACCTACTGCATTAACATATTGGTTCAATGCTTTAAAAACAGCATCCTGCGAAGGTGCTGAATCTAAAACACCTGAATTAACTGTTTGAGCTATTCCTATATTTTCAGGATCAACCGTAATTGGTATTTCTACTGCAATTTCCCAATGGTCACTTAATGACATTATAGCGTTTAATCCTTTTGTGCAAACAATATCAGGATAACCATTTACATTTAAAAATGTTCCTTTACCGCATAAAAAGAAACTTGCATCTGTTGGCACGTCTGGCAATTGTTGACCATCAACAACTGAAATAGGTAAATATCCAACTCCACCACTCGCATCTAATACGGTTGCAATTAAATCAACTAAATTTTGCACCGTTCCACGTTTTAAAACCTGACTTACTTCGTGAGGCAAATTATCAGTTAAACTAAATGGAGCATCCGATAATTGGTCAACTCTTATAGTTGTTATTGCATTTGGATCTATCATAATTTCATTATTTTTAAAACAACTATGTAAGGTTGCATATTGTTGTGAGGTTGTCCACCTCCTGAAACTCCTGTGGCTTGCATTGCACCACCTAATGTATCTCCAATATATGGAGTTTCAGGGTATTTAGTTCCCTCTGAATTATTGGCATAAGTCATTCCGTGAGAATGTGACGGTATTTGATCGGTTGTTAGTGTGTGCGTTGTTGCGCCTCCAAAACTACCTATTGCATAACCTGTGCCCTCAGCAACCTCAACAAGTCCTGCCATTGGTGGCGTTCCATTGTTCCCGTTTACTTTCGCCCATCCTGTTAGTGAATTTATGCCTAATCCTGACGCATCTAAATTAGTATCGATATACTCTTGATTTACATATAAAGTCTTAATTTCATATTGAAACGATCCAACGTTTAAGTTTAGCAAATCAATTAATTGTTGTATAGTGCATCTAAATAAGTCTGTACCTATTTCGTGCGGTATATTATCGGTTAAAGTAGGCAAAGCGGATGCTAATTGACCTACTCTAATTGTGGTTATATCTGCTGGAACTATTGCCATTTTATACTTCTTTTGTTTTGATTACTAAATTTGCGTTTACATCGGTAACTAATACAATATTAGGGTCTCCATTGTTTAATATTGTTTCTCCTAAAGTTGTAACTTTTGGTATCCCAAAACCTACCATTGACCCGGTAAATGATAAAAATTCATCGATTGCAGAGGCTTCCGAAATTTCATTAATATAACATTTTCCATAATCTACAATTGGGAATGTAGTACCTTGTATTTTCCAATCTAAAAGCGTTTTATTTCGTTTCAATAATTTCAATCTGTCATAACTTGCTAGATTAAAATTACCCATTGCAACGGTTGAATTTACTTGCAACCCATCAAATGAAATAGAATAATTCTGCATCGTTGGTTTTGATGTCGCCCATCCATCGTTATCTCGTGTTGTTGTTGGTAGCATTTCGGAACTTTCAGAAATTGAATTACTCGTTAAACATCCAACTGGAAGCCACGCCCCATTCAGTTTGATGTATAAAATTCTATCGCTTCCGTTTGTGTATTCCATAATTCAAAGATATAAAATTATTTTGAATATACTATCCCTTAATTGTTGGTTTTACAGTATTTCCATAATCAGGCGTAATCAAAAATTCAATGTCCCCTACTTCATCTTGATATAGCTGTGTTAATTTAGCACTCATTTTATTACTTCGTAAATCATAACTATAATTAGTAAACATAAAACTACCTATAATATTATTTATACTGATTATAGATAAGTAAGGAAATTGTCCATAAATCCCACCGCTAAATATTTTTATAGGGTTTCTTTGAACTCTCAAATCATCTTCGGCACTTATTAAAAGAATCGGTTTATTCTCTGTAAATCCTGTTCTATTCCAATATTCTGTAAGTGTAATTTTGTCCGATTTGTAAAGCGAGCCTATTAATAATGATGTAGAATCACCATTGGATACCGTTTGGTTTTCCTTAGTAATTGAGCTTGGAGGCGTTGCCCTTGCAACTGTGTAAAAAGTTCCAACTATTCCTGTTTGTGTTTGACTTGCATCTGTTATATCTATTTTATTAATTTCTGTTAATACTGGGTCAATACTTCCTATAAATCCCCAAACAGGTTTTAATATAGTTAACGTAACGGTACAATCAGAATCTATTGATTCAGTTGTGAAATTAAAATCAGCAGTCGCTGAAATTCCACTAAAAGCATCCCCACATTTGCCTTGAAAATAATCACTTGGATTTGTTGTCCAAACTCCTAATTTATTACAATATTTCCCATCGCTTCTTTTTAATCTAAATCTAAAAAAATGTTGAGAATAATTAACAAATAAACTTGCGTTTAGTTTTAAAATAGCTCCAGAAGTTACTGCAAAAGAATTAGAGGTCATTATTTCTATAAAAACATTTCCTGCAATTGAATTTATTTTCAAACCTGATAAATCGC
>CAZRCF010000273.1:0-4160 GCA_964598505.1 uncultured Lentimicrobiaceae bacterium
AAACAGATACTTCACTGCGTTCAGTATGACAAAGGTTATATTTTTGACAGAGTGGTCTGGTTTCGTAATTTCTTATATTATTTGTTTACTTTTTGCTTGTTTTAAGTTATCATTTAAATTGTGAGATTATGCAAAAAAAATTACTTTTGCAAATATTTTATAACCACTATCCTTATGAAAAAAATCGTAATTGCTTTTTATATTTCATTTTGTTTATTTATCTCCGTTAATGCCCAGAAATTATCAATAAAGGATAATTTATCAAATATACATTCGCGTATTTTATCTGATTCATTAATAATGACATTAAAGGATAATTCATTTACAGATTTTGATGTTCGTGAATTTTTTGGATCTTTTGAGTTTTCATATAAAAACCAACAAGATGTTTCAATTGATTTTAACAGGAGCTTTATTTTTGAAATAAAGGATAGTATTGGATTGAAAAAATTCTCGAGAATTTCACTGCCAGAATCGGTCGACCCAACATACTTTTTTCACAGCCCGGAAGTTTTCAAAATAAATAACCACTATGTTATGAATTCCAAAATAGATTTTAGTGCAAAAAGCATCGATTCAAATGGACAAAAAACTAATTTGAAATATAAAGTATCAGATATAAAAGCACATAATAGACTACATTATTCAAAAATAGATAATGCCGAAGAACAAATAATTGATATTCAAGGTTTAAAAATAGGAACTTCAATTGAATATAAATACAAATATTCAATATCGGTAATCAATAATATCGAAAATTTGATTTCATTTAATCATTTTTTTGATAGTCCGGAAACAAAAGAAAATTTTTATTTACAAATCAATAACAAAAGCTACTTTAATTTTGAGGTTAAGCAAAACAATGGTGCATTAAAACTATATAGTGTTGATTCATTAGGAGTTAATCATTGGTCTGCTAAAAATCTAAATGGAGGTATCGACGAAGAAGGTTCGCGCCCATATACAGAACTTCCATATATTTCAATATTGCTAAAACCTGGCATGATTTCAATTAACTATGATGCATTTAATGAATCGGAGCCAGTTGTTGTTGATTATTATCCCATTATTAATAATATTAATAATATAAAAAAAATTAGCAAGGACGAATTCTATAAAACAACCGAATATAAAGATATTATAAGTTATTGTGATTTTTTAAAACAAGGACTATCTGTTGATTCTGCAAAACTATATGCTATTTCTAAAATTCATAATAATATTGTTGATTTATATGAATATATTGATAATGAATCTTTCTTTTCAAGTTATCAATTAATTACCGATAATATAAAAATGAATATTGAAAAAAAACAGTTGTGTGAAGCCACAAAAGGGAAACTATATGCAACATATTTATCGTATTTAGATTTGCCTTATAGAATTGCATATATTGACGATAATCGCTCATCTGAAATTAACAGGTCATATATTCGACCTTTGTTTAATAATAATTATTACTTTGTAATAGATATTGATAGTAACTTAATGATTTATTTGAAACCAAAAAATAGCGATTTTGGTTACTATATTAATGAGTTTCCTTTTTATTACGAAAACACAATATCTCGCCATTTCTATCCTGAAAAATTATTTTTAAAAGACTCTAATGATGCAATTCCTGTTTACTTTTATAAAACACCATGTAGTTTGATACAAAATAATGAGCGAAGAATTAATATTATTGGCAATGTTGATATAGCCAGTTTATCAATAAACTTCAATTCAAAAGTTAGTTTAAAAGGTCAATATTCAACTCTTACACGAAGTGTTTATCTTTTTGATTATATTGATCCTACAATAAATCCACTATATAAAAAAACGATTTATAGTTCCAAAAACTTTAAAATAAAATCGTTAAAAAATATTGAAAGTCAAAAAACAGAGCCTTTCAAATCAGTATTTGATATAAATTACTCTTCTGAAAAAAGTATTACAAAAATTTCTGATTCAATATTTCAAATTGATTTTTCAAATTGGATTACACATATTATTAACAACATTTCGCTACCACGTAATACAAACTATTATCCTGATTTTCCGGGGAAAGATCAATACACATTAATACTAAATTTTAGTGAAAAAATTCAATTAATTGAAAATTTAAATGAAATTAAAATTGAAAATGAATTTGGCAGATTTGATTTTTCAATGGTTCAATTAAATGAAAATACTATAAGTATTGGCAGCTTTTTTGTAATAAAAACCAGACTTGTAAAAAAAGAAAATATTGATAATGTAATTTCTATATTCGAAAAAATTAAAGAAATTAAAGAAAAAAGTAATTTGAAATTCAAAATCATCTAAGCAAAAATGAGCTATGAGTTTTTTACATAATTTAAATAATAATTGGTCAAAAAATTAAATAGTTGCATTTATTACTTTAATTCAGCTTTTAAAAGTCAATTTATAACCTATTTCTTTTGTCAACCGTTAACCACGAACCAATTACTATTTAACGAATACATTTTACTTTTACCAACTCCAATAGTTAAATAAAAATAAAAAAACATATTAATACTTCAAATAAATTAACATTTCAATGTTGTTAATAAAATAAATTTATATTTTTACACAAAAATTATAACTAATTACGTATGAAAGATAAGATTGCACTAAATCCCAATCATTTGGTACACTTTTTAAAGAAACAATCATCAGAATTTACTAAAGTCGATATAATAAAATATGTTGAAGATAATAATATCGAGATGATTAACTTTAAATATGTTGGAGGCGATGGAAGGCTTAAAACATTAAACTTTGTAATTAACAATCGAGAGCATTTAGAAACAATACTTACTTATGGCGAACGAGTAGATGGATCAAGTTTGTTTTCATTTATCGAAGCCGGTTCAAGCGATTTATATGTTGTTCCTCTATACAGAACTGCATTTGTTGATCCATTTGCCGAAACGCCAACAGTTTCGATGCTTTGCTCATATTATAATAAAGATGGAGAGCCTTTAGAAAGTGCTCCGGAATACACACTTCACAAAGCACACGAAGCATTCAAATTAGCCACAGGAATGGAATTTGAAGCAATGGGCGAATTAGAATTTTATGTAATTGCCGATGAAGACAATCTTTTTATTGCCAACGACCAAAAAGGTTATCACGAATCGGGACCATATACAAAATTCGAACAATTTCGATGTGAGTGTATGAAGTATATTGCCCAAGCCGGTGGTAAAATAAAATATGGACACTCGGAAGTTGGTAATTTTCATTTAGATGGCAAAATATACGAACAAAATGAAATAGAATTTTTACCAACTAATGTTGAAGATGCTGCTAATCATTTAGTTATTGCAAAATGGATTATTCGCTCACTTGCTTACGAATATGGATTTGATGTTACATTTGCACCAAAAATTACTACCGGAAAAGCTGGCTCGGGATTACATATTCACATGCGAATAATGAAAGATGGCAAAAATCAAATGCTTAAAAAAGGCGAATTATCATCGATAGCAAAAACCGCTATTGCAGGTATGATGGTTTGTGCACCTTCACTTTCGGCATTTGGAAATAAAAACCCCACATCATATTTTCGTTTAGTTCCTCATCAGGAAGCACCTACAAATATTTGTTGGGGCGATAGAAACAGGTCAGTTTTAGTTCGTGTTCCACTTGGCTGGACATCCAAAAAAGATATGGCTTCGCATGCAAACCCAATAGAAAAAGCTCAATTAAACGATGGAAGTTTTAAGCAAACAGTTGAGTTTCGTTGTCCCGATGGTTCGGCTGACGTATATCAATTATTAGCGGGCTTAGTAGTTGCTTGCCGTCATGGTTTTGAAATGGGTGGAGCACTTGATGTTGCTAAAAAAACTTATGTAGATATTAATATTTTTAAAGATGAGCATAAAGAAAAAACAAAACAATTAGCTCAACTACCAAGTTCTTGTACCGAATCGGCTGATATGATTGATAAACATCGCGAAATTTATCAAAAACATGGTGTTTTTAGTAAAGGAATGATTGATGGAATAATTAAAAATTTAAAATCATTTAACGATAGTAATATTAGAAAACAAGTGGAAGAAAATAAAGATGAAATGCTTAAACTTGTTAAAGAATATTTTCATTGCGGATAAATTTTTTAAGTTCTGCAAAAAAGAAAAACCTCTTAGATTTATTTATCTAAGAGGTTTTTT
>CAZRCF010000274.1:0-4158 GCA_964598505.1 uncultured Lentimicrobiaceae bacterium
TATAATTTATCTGTACTCGTTATTTCCTTCGGTCAAGTGTTTCAAGACAAAAAGTAAAGGAATAGGTATTTATTGGATTATTATATAATTCATTTTGGTATAAAGAGTTAGTTGCAAACTAACAATTATTTAGTGCGAAGTTACAAACTTCGCACAACAGAGTTTTATAGTTCACACAGCGAGTTTCAAATACGTTGTAAGTTTTTTTAAAAATAAAAATTATAAAAAATCAATTTTTTTTTATAATTTTATGCAGTTAAAAAAGGAAAAATAAATAAAAAGACTCATTAATGGCTCACACAAGTAAACAATACGATGAAGCTTACGATACTTGTTGCTCTCTTTTTCAAAAGAAGATGCAAGATTATGGTACTGCTTGGCGTATTTTGCGTACACCATCGCTAACCGATCAAATTTATATTAAAGCTCAACGAATTAGAAGCATTCAGGAAAAAGGTATTGCTCGAGTAAACGAAGGTATTAAACCCGAATTTATTGGTATAATTAATTATGCTATTATGGCTTTAATTCAAACTGAACAAGGTGTTGCTTCGCCCGAAAATAGTGCTATGCCAACCGAACAAGTTATGGAATTATATCATCACCATTTTAAAAAAACAAAGTCGTTGATGGAAGACAAAAATCACGATTACGACGAAGCATGGCGAAATATGAGAGTTAGCTCACTTACCGATATAATTCTTATGAAAATTTTCAGAATAAAACAGATTGAAGATAATCAAGGGCAAACTATAGTTTCCGAAGGTTTAGAGGCTAACTATGCCGATATTATTAACTATGCTGTGTTTTCACTTATAAAAATTTCAGAAAAATCGAATAATTAACATAAAATCGAATAATTATGACTACAAATCTTTTAGTAATTATTATTTTAGCATCAGTAGCTTTTCTCAATGCAGTTGTGTATTTAATATTTCCAAATATGCGAAAATATACTGCAATTTTTGCACGCATTTTAATCGGCTTAGTATTTATGTTTTCCGGCTTTGTTAAGGCTGTTGACCCACTTGGTTCGGAATATAAAATACACGATTATTTATCTTCCTTCGGAATGACTTGGTTGCTGCCTGCGTCTCTTGTTTTTGCAATTTTGTTAAATTTAGCCGAATTTTTAATAGGTTTTGTTGTGTTTTTTGGTATTCGAATGAGACTTTTTTCGTGGGGAACTTTGCTTTTTATGGTGTTTTTTACCCCTTTAACTTTATATTTGGCTATAAAAAATCCTGTTTCCGACTGCGGTTGTTTTGGCGATTTTATAATTTTTACTAATTGGGAAACTTTTTTCAAAAATTTAGTTTTTATAACTTTTGCAATTATTGTTTTTGTGCATCGTAAACGCTTCTACGACAGAATGATACCTAATTGGATTAAAAATTTAATAATTACTATTGGAGTTTTTATTGGTATTGGAATTCAATTGTATGCTGTTCGCAACGATGCAATTTTCGATTTTCGCCCTTGGAAAGTGGGTAATCGTATTGCCGATATGGTAATACCAACACCTGAAAAATCTGAAATATTATTGATATATAAAAATCTGACAACTAATGCCGAAGAAGAGTTTACTTCACAAACCTTACCTTGGGAAGACACCGTTCGCATGGCAAATCTTGAATTTAAAGAACAACGCAAAAAAATTATAGAACAGTACAAAGAAGCCCCAATTCACGATTTTATAATAAGCGATTTTGTAGGCGATAATTATACCGATGAATATATTAACAAACCTGAATATCATTTTATTCTGTTTGCTTACGATTTATCGAAAACCAACAAAAAAAGTTTTGAAAAAATTAATGATTTTGCAAAAAAATGTTCATTAGATACCGTTTCATTTATTGCTATTACAGGCTCAACACCAAACGAATTAAATGATTTTATTAGAGAGGTAAAACCAAATTTTGAGTTTTTTAGTGCCGATCCTACTGCTTTAAAAACAGTAATTCGTTCAAACCCCGGTATTTTACTACTGAAAGATGGTTATATTATTGATAAATGGGCTCATAGAGATTTGCCTACTTACGATGAGTATAAGCAAAATATTAGCAATTACGATTCTGATTACAAAAAATATACAGAAAAATCGAAGAAAATTACAATAACTAAATAACAGAAATATTGTTCAGATTTATTCTAAAACGGATAGCTTACGGGTTTTTAGTACTCTTAGGTGTTGTTACCGTAGTTTTTTTCTTGTTCAATGTTCTGCCGGGCGATCCTGCAAAAATGATGCTCGGTCAAAGAAGTGATATTTCTTCTACAAATGCCATACGACAAGAGTTAGGTCTTGATAAACCTTTAATTGTTCAATTTGGAACATATTTAAACGATATTTCTCCAATTTCGATACATAGCACTGATAATAAAAGTTTTAACTATTTAGATTCTGCAAAATATAGTGCAGTAAAACTTCTCCATTTTGGAACAAAAGCAATTGTACTCAAAAAGCCATTCTTACGGCGCTCTTATCAAAGCAAACGACAAGTTTCTGATATTTTGGCGGAAGCATTTCCAAAAACAGCCCTGTTGGCTATTATAGCTATAATATTTGCAATAATTGTAGGAATAATAATTGGAATTCTTTGCGCATTATATAAAAACAGTTGGTTTGATAGAATTTCACTCGTGATTTCGGTGTTTGGTATGTCGTTGCCCTCATTTTTTGCGGCTATAGTTTTAGCTTGGATATTTGCCTTTTTACTCTCCGATTTTACCGGACTAAATATGTTTGGAAGCCTTTATACTGTTAGCGATTTCGGTGATGGTGAATATTTAGATTTAAAAAATATTATTCTTCCGGCAATAACACTTGGTATTCGTCCTCTGGCAATTGTAGTTGAATTAACACGTAGTTCGGTGCTCGAAGTATTATCACAAGATTACGTACGAACTGCTTATGCTAAAGGACTTCCGCAAGCAAAAGTTATAATGAAACATGTGGTTAAAAATGCTTTAAATCCTGTAGTAACTGCTGTTTCGGGTTGGTTAGCTTCACTTATGGCTGGAGCTGTTTTTGTTGAATATATTTTCGACTGGAAAGGTGTTGGTATAGTGATAGTGAACGCTTTAGAAAAATATGATTTCCCTGTTTTAATGGGTGCTTTACTTTTTATTTCCGTTATATTAGTTTTTATAAATATCTTTGTAGATATTATTTACGGAATGTTAGACCCAAGAATTAGATTATCAAAAGATTAAAATTTTAAAATATAAATAATGAAAAACAAAATTGTAGCAGGAAACTGGAAAATGAATGTTAATTTTTCGGATGCCGAAGATTTAATTGTTGAAATTGCAGATCAAATTGAAGAATTATCCGAAAAAGTAGAGGTAATTATTTGTCCGCCTTATGTTTACCTTGAAATGGCAACCGATATTGAACAAGAAACCAATGTAATGATTGGTGCTCAAAATATTAGCCAATTTGAAGCCGGTGCTTATACAGGCGAAATTTCGGCAGAAATGCTCGAATCGTTAAATGTGCGTTTTTGCATTATCGGTCATAGCGAACGGCGTAAATATTTCCATGAAACTAATGAAGAATTAGCTCAAAAAGTTAATATTGCTATAAAACATAAAATTTCGCCTATATTTTGCATTGGCGAAACACTTGAAGAAAGAACCGCAGATAAACATTTTGAAATAATTGAACAACAACTGAACGAATCGTTATTTCATCTATCGCAAGACGATTTTGAGCAAGTGCTTATAGCTTACGAGCCTGTTTGGGCAATTGGCACAGGTGTTACAGCTTCGGCTGCTCAAGCACAAGAGATGCACGCTTATATTCGTAGCCTGATTGTTAAAAAATACAACACCGAAACTGCCGACGAATGTTATATTTTATACGGTGGAAGCTGCAATTCATCTAACGCCGAACTTCTTTTTTCGTTACCCGATGTTGATGGTGGTTTAATTGGTGGAGCATCGCTAAAAGCCGACGAATTTCTTAAAATAATTGATGCTGCGGAAGCAGTTACAGCAAATAATTAAAAAGTTATGTCATATATCGAAGTAAATTGTTCTATTCAGCCTGTTAATCCGGGTACCGATATTCTTATTGCTGAGCTTGCCGAAATTGGTTTTGAAAGCTTTGTAGAAACCGAAATTGGTGTTTTGGCTTATATTCAAGAGGAA
>CAZRCF010000275.1:0-4144 GCA_964598505.1 uncultured Lentimicrobiaceae bacterium
TTTTAACAAATTTATTTCAATAGTAAGGTTATTATGGTTAAAGCGAGGTTAACAAACCTAAACAAAAAGTTAAAATTCTATGAATAATAGTTAAAATGATATTATAACATCAAATATTTGTTTAATTTTATTTTAATTTATTAAAATAGTTATGACAGGAAAAAAAATAAAAATCATTTTCACCCTTTTAATTATATGCCTTCTATCAATATTTATTTTTCAAGCAAAATGGATAGAAAATGCATATAAAATTAAACAGGAGCAATTTGACAGAAGTGTTAATGAGGCAATGAATTTTATTGCTATGAAAATGCAAGGAAATGAAATTAATAATTATGTAGATAAACATTATAACAATATTAACTCTAATATAATAGAAATTAATAATGTTAATGATATAAATAAAATTATTAAAGAAGAAAAATCTTCTATTGAAAATGAAAATGATGAAAAAGAGCTGATAGAAAGAAAATTCAATCAAGTTCTTTGGAATTACTATTCACGAGAGTTAAATTTAACACAACGCATTAATATTAAAGAACTTGATAGTCTTGTAAATGAAGAATTAAAACTTTTTCATATTGAATTAAAGTACGAGTTCGCAATTTTAGAATTTGATAAATTCCCACCTTATGTAAAACCATTTAATAATAAGTTAAAAAGTAAAGGATTCTCTGATTTAATGAAAGATAAATGTTATAGTACAGTATTATATCCAAGAGATATTATGGGTCAGCCTGGCAAGTTACTTATTTATTTTCCAAATAAAAATGACTTTATATTTAAGTCAATATCTCTTATGCTGTTGGGTTCATTTCTATTTAGTTTGATTATAGTATTAACATTTATTTATACAATATATTATATTTATAAACAAAAAAGGCTATCGGATATTAAAACTGATTTTATTAATAATATGACTCACGAATTTAAAACACCAATAGCAACAATATCGCTCGCTTCGGATTCTATTTTAAATAAAAAAGTTATTAACGACGAAATTCAAATTAAAGATTTTATTAAAATAATTAAAGAAGAAAATAAACGAATGAATTCGCATGTTGAGCAAGTATTACAAATTGCTTTGCTCGACAAAAAAGATTTTAATTTGAAACTTGAATTAATTGATTTGCATGAATTAATTTGCTTTGCAGCTGATAAAATAAAACTTCAAGTTAAAAGCCGTGAAGGTAAAATTAATAAAGAATTAAATGCAATTAATAATTATATAAATGGCGATAGAATTCATCTGTTAAATGTATTTTTAAATATCTTTGATAATGCAATTAAATATAATGAAGGAAAACCAATTATTAAAATTAAAACATTAAACAAAAAAAACGAAATTATTATTTATATTGAAGATAATGGTATAGGTATGACTAAAGAACAAACTACTAAGATTTTTGATAAATTTTATAGAGTTTCAAAAGGAAATATTCACAATACAAAAGGTTTTGGATTAGGGTTAAGTTATGTTAAAGCAATAATAATTGCTCATAATGGAAATGTTTGTGTTAATAGCGAATTAGGAAAAGGAAGCGTTTTTGAATTATCAATTCCTATTTCGGGTAAAAATATTTAGTTATGCAAAAGAAGGAAAAAATATTATTAGTTGAAGATGATGTTAATTTTGGTTCGGTTTTAAAGTCGTATCTTCAGCTTAACGACTTTGAAGTAGTTTTAAAAACAGACGGTAATCAGGGACTTGCAGCGTTTATTAATGAAAGTTTTAACTTGTGCATCCTTGATATTATGTTGCCTTATATGGACGGTTTTGATTTAGCAAAAGAAATTTCAAAAATTAATCCAGACATTCCATTCGTTTTTTTAACATCAAAAACTCTTAAATCGGATATTTTAGAAGGTTACAAAATTGGGGCATTTGATTATATAACAAAACCTTTTGATACAGATATTTTTTTGTATAAAATAAAAGCAATTTTTAAAGCACAAAACCATCAAAATAATATTTCGGTAAAAGAAGATAAGAATTATATAATTGGTAAATATAATTTCAATAGCAAGTTACGCGAAATTTACTTTGAGAAAAATAAAATTAAACTTTCTCCAAAAGAATCGGAATTGTTAAATTTACTTTGTCTTTATAAAAATGATTTTCTTCCTCGCGAAATAGCATTAAAAACAATTTGGGGTGAGGATAATTATTTTACTACTCGCAGTATGGATGTGTACATTACTAAATTAAGAAATTATTTTAAAAACGACTCTAATATTTCGATAATAAATATACATGCTTCAGGTTTTAAATTAGAAATTTTTGAAAAATAATTTTTATAGATTAAACTTTTTGTATTTTTGTTTTGTCTTACAATTATAACATTAAAAAAATTTACTATGAAACCAACAAAGATTTTCAACCTTTTTATTGCCATTGCAATAATTGGTTTAATAATTACTTCTTGTAAAAAAGACGAGAAAGATATTATTGATGACAAAACTTTTGATTCATCATCTATGCAACAGCTGTCAAAAGATGAAGTTGCAATTGAATCATACTCAAATGAAGCCTTAGATGATGCCAACGATGTTTTAACAAAAGGAGTATCTAAAAGCAAAAGTTTTCCTTGTAATGCAACTATAGACTCCGTATCATTAACAAACGACACAGTTAAGGCATACGTTATTACTTTTAATGGGTTAAATTGCTCGGGAAATAAATTTAAAACTGGACAATTAATTATTAGAAAGAATATTTTAAGTCATTGGTCTCAATCAGGAACAGCTGTTTCATTACAATTTGTAAATTTTAAAGTTGCAAAAGCAACAAATTTAAGTCAATGGATTATGCTTAACGGAACAAAAGTTTGGACTAATACAAGTGGCGGTTTAATTTATAATCTTGGTGGAAGTGCTAATAGTATTGTTCATACAGTTATAGGTTCAATTGAAGCATCGTTTAACGATAACACAACACGAACTTGGAATATTTCTCGTAGAAAAACATTTACAGGAACTTATCCTAATGATTTAATTTTGTCAATTGAAGGAACAGGAAGCTCAAATGGTTATGATAATTTAGCAACATGGGGATTAAACAGGCATAGCGAAAATTTTTATACACAAATTAATCAAGCAGTAGTTTTAAAACAATCTTGCGATTGGAAACCAGTTTCCGGTATTAAAAAACATCAAATTCCTTCTGATAGTAAATCAGCAACTATAACTTTTGGATTTGATAGCAGTAATTTACCAATTACTGGAAATGCTTGCCCTACTCGATATAAAATAGACTTTGTTAAAGGAAGCTATTCCGGAACTTTGTTTCTTGATATTCCTTAAAAAACTTTTTGAATTGCAAATTGTTATATTAAAAAGAGGTTACATTATTTTTTGTAATCTCTTTTATTTTTATAAATATAAGTTCAATTTGCTGATAAACAATATTATGTGATATAAATACAATAAATAAATATTTTATTAATAATTGATTGTTAAATAAATGCAACTTTTTTAGATAAAACCAGTATAATATTTATTATATTTGTTAATTAATACTGCTAATAATGGGGAAAATTACTTTTATAATTCCTTTGTTAAAATATCTATTACACCTTATTGGTGTTTTATTTGCAGCTAAATTGCAAAAACAAATTATTATTGCTTGTCTTTTAATGATATTTACTTATAGTATTTATGCTAATAACATTAATATATCAAACGTAAAACTTACAGGGCAAAACACCACAAGTGATTACGTAATGGTTCAATTTGATATTTCGTGGGAAAACTCATGGAAAGTAAGTGCAGTCCCAAATAACTGGGATGCAGCATGGGTTTTTGTAAAATATCGAGTAGGTTCAACAGGTGCTTGGAGTCATGCATTGATAAACACAACTGGCAATACAGCTCCTTCGGGGAGTTCTATTAATGTCCCAACAGACAAAATGGGAGCGTTTATTTACAGAAGCACTAACGGTATTGGTGCTTTTACCAAATCAGGTATTCAATTACGATGGAATTACGGAGAAAATAGCATAGGAGACTTAGATGTTGTAGATATAAAAGTTTTCGCCATAGAAATGGTATATGTGCCTGAAGGTAGTTTTTATATAGGTAGCGGTGGCTCAGAAACATCAGCATTTTATAAATACCCAACAACAACCAATCCATATCAGATTGT
>CAZRCF010000276.1:0-4106 GCA_964598505.1 uncultured Lentimicrobiaceae bacterium
TCGATTACCTTTTGTATTGGAAATGAAATAATTTTATAAATCATACAAGCAAAAAGAGCATTGAAAAAATATAATTCAATGCTCTTTTACTTTTTTATTGAAAATGAAAATGTTTTTGTTTTAAAATTTGATAAATTATACCAAAGTGATTGTTCGACTCTGAAGGAGTCATATAATATGCAACTATGTTTTTTTATAAATATTTGAATCCAATGTATTCAATGTTGTTTTGTAATTAACAAATTTCAGAAATTTAAGTTGTAAAACTCAAAAACAAAATGCATGATATTTAAAACTTCACGCCACTAAAGTGTTGTATTTTCGATTGTTAGCAATTTACAGTTAGGACAACCTCCTTTATTGGTAATCGAATTTATTAAATTTTAATTCCGAACCCAATAATCAAATTATAATTTTGCCATTTACTTGCAATGTTTTTATTTGCCAAATCATCTGTTAAAACATTTTTAATTCCATAATTGAAACGAGTCAATATCACTCCAGTTAATCTTTTACATAGTTTTAATTCGTAATTTAGTTCAACTAAAAGCCCAAAGTCAATTTTCGTATAGTCTTTTTTAATATCATTGTCATATTTATGGATAGGCTCTATTGATTCAATTACAGGGTCATTCGGTGTTATAAATACAAATTCAGCTGTATCTATGTATGTAGTCCCTTTTTCCGTTGCACCTATCAACAAACCAAAATAAGGTCCAGCAGAAATAGATAAAGGAATTTTATCAGAGAATCTATATCTAAACAAAATAGGTAGGTTTAAGTATGAACTTGTCAAGGTACCTTTATTTTCAGTATATGCAATTTTATCATCAATTTTAAGTGTGTTATTATTGTAGTTAAGTCCTGTGCTAATAGCATACTTATTATTGAAATTATACGAAACCAAAAACTCAAGAAAATATCCAAAATTTGAGTTATAGTCAGTTTGAGGATTATTATTTATATTAGGACTTATCTCTATAGTTTTTTTATATGGAACAGTCAAGGTAGTTCCAAAATTCAACTGATAATTCATTTTCCCTGTTTCAGTTTGAGAATATCCAGCTTTTACGGCACAAATTGCCAGTAAAATTAAAACGTGTTTTTTCATTTTATTTATGATTTTAATATTCCTACTTGTATGGCTTTTCTGTATCGCCTCGTTTTTTATAGTGGTCGCTGATCTACACATTCTAAGTAATTCCGTTAAACATGTATCTTTGTCAAAACATTTAAAAAAACAAAACGTCAAATTTCTCCAATTATTATTATATTAGATGCAACTTTAATTTTGAAATGTTTTATTTTGAAAAAAAACCATTTCGCAGTTACCAAATGACAAATGTTTTACCACACTTAATATAATAATATTGGCATAAAGAAATTAAAAAAAACAAATTTCATTATTTTCTTCTTTTTGTATAAAATTTGTAATTTCGCAATAAATATATATTAGTTTCAGCTAATGAGTTTATGAAACGAGCCATGAAATTTCGTTATAATCAAGGCAATTATTATTGGCGAGTTACATACGACAATTAAAAAATATATAAAAAATAAACCTGATTAACAAATATAATTCAAAAACAGATGATAATGGAAGAGAATTATTTATTCTATTTATTTGAAAAAATAGGCTGATAAAAATAATTCATAAACAATATTATGCTCTTTTTAATGGTAATATTAAAGACGGAACTCCCATACGATTTATAATATTATTAACTAATTCCCTATAAAATGGCCATAAAAGCATACCTAAGGTTATTTCAGTAAATATATTCATAAAATCTTTCGTAATTATTAAATCTTTATTTAGATTATATCTTACTACGTATTTAGCTTGTATAATTATTGCTGATTCTTCTTTAAATTCTTCTTTTGCTGTAAGTTTATATGAATAATAAACTTTTAATATTTCATTTTCTTGCTCAAAAGTATTTTTCTCCTCAATATCTAATTTTAAATTTGAGGAAATCATGTTCTCTTTATACTTAGAATTTATTTCCGTCAAATATAATGTATCAAGTTCCAAAGAAACTAGAATATTACGGTATTCTTCAGGTGATATTTTTTGTTTCATATTATATTTATGCGCTTATTAAATAATCTTCAAATAGATTTTGTGTTTTCTTCGATATACTTTTTGCTTTGTAATTTAATTTTCTTGTAACTTCAAAATGATGAGCATTCAAATTACTACTAATCTCCGACAATTTATTCATTATTATATTTTCGTTGCTTTTTATTGCTGTTGCAGCAGAAAGTAATTGGTTTAAATATAAATTTAGGGAAATATCCATTTGTTTTGCTTGATATACTAGATTTGCATGAATATTTGGAGACGTCCTAACATTAAAAAATCCACTAAATTTTAAAACATCTTCATTTTTTGGCTCTGGAATATTTTTTCCTTCGTTGTAGAGATACTCAATAAAAACTTCTTTCTCTTCTAAAAAACTTTTTACTGATTCTGCTTGAGATTCTCCACGACCAAAACAAGCAAACTTGCCCAATTCGTTAGTATAGGCAATATACCAACTTTCACCATTCATTAATTGTTTTTCAACAATAATGTTATATTCTAAATTCTTATAATATTTTAAATCTTTATTTGACATTTCTTTATTTTTTTTCTTTTAATTCAATAATTATTATCAGTACTGGGTATATATACTTTTTAAAATCAATCATTGTTATTTTATCTTTATCTCCACCTCCATGAACTTTATGTACTTGAAAATATCCATGAAAAAAAGGGTTGTCTTTCAATAAATAATGTTCAAATCTAACACTTGATCCAGTTGCTGTTACTTGTTTAGCTCCAATAAATTCGATAATTTTAAACAGATGATTTAGTGGTATCTCTTTAACATTAGCTGACTTAATAACATTAAGTTCTATTTTAACATCATTTAAAGTTGTGTTTTCATTAATTTTAAACTTAAATTTCATATATTTGGTATCAAATGTAATACTATTTTATCGTATATTTTATAATTTAACACATATTAACATTGTTTCATTTATCATTTACCAGTTCAATTACTCACTCTTTAGCCCACTTCAACCATTTTTCTTCATGAATAATTGTGTGTTTTTGCATTTTATTTAAAAGTCCATCAACTGTATTGTCCCACACAAAAGTAGATAAATGATTATCTCTTACAAAACCCTCTTTATTCATAAATTCAATCTGTTTTATTAACGCATCATAATATCCATTAATATTCAAAATACCTAATAGCTTTTGATGTAAATCGAGCTGCGAAAAAGTAAGCATTTCAAACATTTCATCAAGAGTGCCAAAGCCACCCGGAAGTACAATAAAAGCATCGGAACGATCAGCCATTAATCGTTTACGCTCCTGCATCGATGGTACATATATTAATTCATGCAAATTGCTGTGAGCTATCTCTTTTTTCGAGAAAAAATCGGGAATTATACCTACTACATGTCCATTATTTTCTAAAGTTGAGTCAGCTAAAACGCCCATTAATCCAACAGAAGCACCACCATAAATCAAACTTATTGATTCGTTTGCCATTGCTTTTCCTAAATCACAAGCAGCTTTAGTATATATTTCATTTTTCCCTATTGCCGAACCACAAAAAACCCCAATTGCTTTAAATTTCATAAATTTATTTTTTTGCAAAGATAATAAACATAAATAATAGCCAACGTGGTTAAAGAAAAAACACGGAGTTAAACAGAGATAAATATATTTACGACTTTTTTATCAAATTTAATCAGCAAAAATCTGCATTACCTGTGAAATCTGTATTCCATTATATTTTAAAACCGAAATTTGGTTATTTCTTTTTGTAGTGGTATTGTTTTTCTTAGTGTAACTTTGTGTGCATGTTTTGTGCGACTTTGTGTAATAGCTGTTGCACAAAAAGCACAAAGAACGCTCAAAATACACAAAATTATTATGGATTTTTCTATGTAACTACTCTGAAAAATGTTATAAAAAAGTGGTTAATTAATAGTAGCACCTTAAAAAAAGTATTAACCGAAAAAATTTAATTCTTAAAATTTTTTATCTATTTTTTTAGTAATTTAGCAATTCAATTTTTAGGCTAAGATATTATTTTGATAAAACA
>CAZRCF010000277.1:0-4103 GCA_964598505.1 uncultured Lentimicrobiaceae bacterium
CAACTCTTTTCCAATTTTAATAAAAGCATTAACAGCTTTATCAAGATGTTCAGTTTCGTGAGCAGCCGAAATTTGAACACGAATACGTGCTTGGTCTTTAGGTACAACCGGAAAACTAAAACCAATAACATAAATTCCTTCATTTAATAGTTTTTCTGCCATATTGCCGGCTAATTTTGCATCGTACAACATAACTGCACAAATTGCCGATTTTGTGGGTTTAATATCAAAGCCTGCGGCTTTCATTTTTGATATAAAATATTCGGTATTGGTATGTAGTTTATCTTGGAGTTTATTACTTTCTTCCATCATTTCAAACATTCTAATGCCTGCGGCTACAACCATTGGTGGCAATGAGTTTGAAAACAAATATGGGCGTGAGCGTTGGCGAAGCATATCAATAATTTCTTTTTTGCCGGTAGTAAAACCACCAACTGCACCACCAAAAGCTTTCCCTAAAGTGCCGGTAATAATTTCAGCTTCACCTTTACAATTGTGTAATTCGGTTACTCCACGACCAGTTTTGCCAACAACGCCAGCAGAATGGCTTTCGTCAATCATTACCATTGCATCGTATTTTTTTGCTAACGCTAAAATTATATCCATAGGAGCAACATTACCGTCCATAGAGAAAACTCCGTCGGTTACAACAAGTTTAAAACGGCAATCTTTAGCATCTTGAAGTTGTTTTTCCAAATCCTCCATATCAGCATTATTGTAACGGAAGCGCTGAGCTTTACATAAACGAACGCCATCAATAATTGATGCATGATTTAACGAGTCGGAGATAATTGCATCTTCTTCGCCCAAAAGTGGCTCAAAAACACCGCCATTTGCATCAAAACAAGCGGCATAAAGTATTGTGTCTTCGGTGCCGAAGAAATTAGCTATCTTTTTTTCAAGTTCTTTATGCAAGTCGGTAGTTCCGCAAATAAAACGCACCGATGACATTCCGTAGCCTCTATCTTGAAGGCACTTAACTGCTGCATTTACTAATTCCTTATTGTTTGAAAGCCCTAGATAGTTGTTTGCACAAAAATTTAAAACTTCTTTGCCATCGTTAAGTTTAATTTCTGAATATTGTGGCGAAACAATTATTCGCTCATTTTTAAATGTGCCAGCTGCCTTAATTGCATCTAACTCTGTTTGTAAAAAATCTTGAAATTTTGAATACATTTTTTTATTATTTAATTATATAACATTTTTAAAATAAGTGTTTCTTAGCAAGTATAAATATTGCATCTACAATTTCCTCTTTAGAAAGCAATTTTGTATTGAAAGTTAAATGAAAAACATCGTCGTTTGATGTTTTTTTGTAGAAATTCATAAAGTCATTTCTTTTTTTATCAATATCAAGCACCTCGTTTTTTGCTTCTTGTTTACTAATTTCATTAATTTTCATTATCTGTTCAACTCGCCAATCAAAAGGTGCAATCAGTTTAATATGAAGCGATTTGATTATGTTTTTAGCAATATAACATCCGGCACGACCAATAATTATATTATATCCTTCTTCAGCATAAGAAAATATAACTGATGAAATTGTGTTTTTAATTTTACTATCGCTAACATATTTATTGTTTGAAAAAGAGGCAGCTATTTCACCTAATAAATTTACTGTTTTAGCATCAAAAAAATGTGATATGCTTTCGGGGTGCGATTTAAGATATTGAGCTGATTTTTCAATAACCTCTTTATCAATACATTTCCAAAAAGTTGAATCAATATTTTTATCTATTCTTGCATTTAATTTTTTTTGCAAAAGTTCCGCAATTTCTTCGGCATTACAGCCATGATCACGTGAAATTGTAATAACAGGACCATCTTCTTTATCTTTAACTTTGGGTTCATTAAACCTCTCCGTCATATATTTTAAAAGTAAATTTTCCATATTTATTACAATAATTATTTATATCTGCAAATTTAATATATTATTGTAAACATAAAAAATAATATTGATTATTTTAGATTAGTTTTAAAATAAATTAGAAATTAATTTAATTAAAATGATTTTGATACTTATAATAAAAAATTCTTACTTTTGCCAAAAAAACAAAATAGATTATGGATAAAATATTAGTTATTGGTTGTGCAGGTCAAATAGGTTCTGAACTTACGATGGAACTTAGAAATATTTATGGTAACGACAGTGTAGTAGCTACCGATATTAAAAATGCAGGTAGCGACATACTTGAAAGTGGACCTTTTGAGATATTAAATGCACTTGATGCAATTAAAGTTGCCGAAACTATTCGTAAATATAAAATAACGCAAGTTTATCATCTTGCAGCAGTTTTATCGGGTAATGCCGAAAAAAATCCTTTGCCATCGTGGGATATAAATATGAAAAGTTTGCTTGATATTTTAGAAATTGCTAAAGAAGAAAAGTTAAAACGTCTGTTTTGGCCCAGTTCGATAGCTGTTTTCGGACCATCAACTCCACAACAAAATACTCCACAACATTGTGTTATGGATCCAAATACTGTGTATGGAATTAGTAAATTAGCCGGCGAGCGCTGGATTAGCTATTATCAAAAACGTTATGGCGTTGATACACGTAGCGTACGCTATCCGGGATTAATTAGTCATAAGACCGAAGCCGGTGGTGGCACTACCGATTATGCTGTTGAAATTTATTACGAAGCTATAAAAAATAAAAAATATGAGTGTTTTTTATCCGAAAAAACATATTTACCAATGATGTTTATGCCCGATGCAATTGAAGCTACAATACAATTAATGCAAGCTGAAGAAAGTAGTCTTTCAACTCGCGATAGCTATAATATTGGTGGTATGAGTTTCTGTCCCGATGATGTTTATAAATCAATAAAAAAATATATTCCCGAATTTGAAATTAGCTACAAACCCGATTTCCGTCAAGCAATTGCCGATTCGTGGCCCCAAAGTATTAACGATGATATTTCAAAAAATGATTGGAAATTAAACTACAAATACGACTTAGATTCGATGACAAAAGTTATGCTTGAAGAAATTGGTAAGAAGTTTGGTAAATAGCTAAAAAAATCATTTAAAAAATCACTAAACAACCCAATTACTACATAGATAAATATACTTTTTGAACTAATTAAAAACTTTTTTCGATTTTTATTATAATTAGTTTGTGATTTAAAAAATAAGTTGTAATTTTGCACTTCCTAACTGCGGATGTGGCGTAATTGGTAGCCGCACCAGACTTAGGATCTGGCGCCGAGAGGCGTGGGGGTTCGAGTCCCTTCATCCGCACTAAAAGTCCTGATTTTTTCAGGACTTTTTTAATTTTAATATTTTTAAAATAAAGTGCAAATTGAATATAACAACAACCTCTGTGCAACTTTGTGTTCTCCGTTTCTCCGTGTTTAAAATTTATCGTTAATATTTCAAATATACATTTTATTACAAAACAGAAATAATATCTTTAACAAAAGTTGATTTAATTTTTGTTTTTGGCACACTTACCTCAAACCACCTATTTACAGGCATATCCAAACAATTATTGTGCATATAATTATACAACGACTTTGCTAATGATTTTCCTGCAAAATTATTAAAATCGGAATATTTGTCTTCAAATACAATTTCGTTATTTGCAAAAGAAGAAACATCTTTATTGTATTTTCCAATACCATACTTTGCAGGATTAGAGCCGGAATCACTATAAATAGTCATTGCATAGCGATGCCAAAATGCTGATTGTATTAATCTGTTTTGAAATAATTGACGAACAATTTCTAAAGCATCAATAGTTTCTTGTGGTGTTTGCGTTGGAAAACCATACATTAAATAGGTGTGAACCATTATATTATTTTGAGCAAAAGAGTTTAATGTTTTAATTGAAGATTCTAATGTAACTCCTTTGTTTATAAAGCTCAACAATCGAGGTGAAACCATTTCTAACCCACCCGAAACTGCAATACAACCGGCTTTAATCATTAATGAACATAATTCAGATGTGAAATTTTTTTCAAAACGAATATTTCCCCACCATGCAATTTTAATATTCCTTTTTATTAGCTCTTCACTTAGTTGTCTGAGCAATTGAGATGGTACAGCTTCGTCGGTAAAATGAAATTTATTTACACCTGTTTGTTTTATTATTGTCTCAA
>CAZRCF010000278.1:0-1944 GCA_964598505.1 uncultured Lentimicrobiaceae bacterium
TTTTTAAATTTCTAATAACGAATTTATCAATAGCAATATTTCTACCTCCTTGACTATTAACATCAAGGGCAATAACTACGCATGAATTATTTGCATAAGTATTAAGTCTTTTACCAAATAGTTTCCATCCCGGTGTTGAATAAGCTCCATTATAACGTTGAGCAAAGGTAAGCGAGTCGCTATTCCAAGTTAAACCTCCATCGGTTGATATTTTTACTCTAACCCCTTCTAATGTACTTATATTTGCACCATTATCTTGCGACATCCAAAACTCAAGGTATGGGTCGTTTAATCCGGTGAAATCCATTACCGGTGTTTGAATTCTAGATTTTGAACCTGCTACTGCTGTTTGTGTAATTAAGCCTGTTCCAAAAAGTGGAGTAAGTGTAGGATTAGCAATACCTCCAGTTACAAAAGTCCAATTTGAAGTTCCTGTAAGTTGAGTAATTTTCCAAGCAGGATCCATTGTTGTCGAAAAATCTGTTTCGTAAGGGAAATTTGTAACTTTTCGAATATCTAATGTTTCGCTATAAATTGTATCGTTAGTAGTTCTTACATCATTAGGGAGTGTGGAAAATATTTTTAAATTATATATTCCTTCGTGAGATAGGTCTAATGAATTTGATAATGTGTCATTTAATGTTGCAGCCGGTAATAACGAACCTGTTTTTAAGGTATATGTTAAAGTATCAGGTATTTCGCCTGTAACATAAATAGTAAATAGCACACTATCTGTTACAAAATTTATAGTATTTAAACCAGCATTTCTAATTTGTATTATTACTGCACGATTTGTACCTCCACAATATGAAGATGCCAATAAAGGCTGCACAATTGATGCAATTTCAAGATTTTTAGTTGGAGATGTGAATTCATAAGCACCAATATCGGGTGTAGTTACGTTTCTTGTAGTACCTGCAATATCAAAAGGTACACTTGATAATGGCTGAGCTTTTCCATCAAAATCGATATCAATTATTTCATAATTATCGTAAGAAATAAAATATGGATTTTTGCTGATTGAGTTTGTATCTTTACCCGAACCTGTTTTCCATGCAGCTAAATTTAATCTATTAGAAGTATAATAACCTAAATTTGTTCCATTTGTAAAAATAGCATTATAGTTTGACAAATAATTATCAGTAAGGGCAGTATTAACATAATAAGCAAAACCTGTAGCATTATTACATAAAATATTATTACGTATATTAATTACTTTACCTGAAGTAATATTTAGAACTTTTGAAACAGGTGCATTACCATTTAAGTTTATTGTATTATGAAATACATTAATTGTATCGGAAGTATTTAAGTTAATACCAAATCCGGCTAAATCTGTTGTTTTTGAACCTATAAAGTTGTTAGCAATAAACATTCTATTATTAGCTATTCCTGTGCAATTTGCAATACTTATTCCATAAAGTATTTTTTCAGAAATTATACTATTTCTTTTTATATCGCCAACTGATTTACAATTGCTTAACGATATTCCGGAATAACTGAGTGTGGAGCCTGTTTTTTGAGTAAAAGTATTTTTGTTGAATGATGTGTTATTTACATAGTTTAAGTAAACTCCTCGATATGCTTGATTTTGAAAAACATTACTATCAATAGTTACTCTGAGTGATGCCCATGTTGAATTATTAGCACTTAAATAAATAGCTGTGCTACCATTTTTAAATATATTATTTTTAAATACAATTGATGTATCTTTATAATTAGTTGCTTTATTTGAATAAACCAAAGTATAAATATCGGCGTTTGAATTGGTGTCTAATCCTTCAATTATATTGTTTTCAAATTGTAAATCCTGATTTTTACCTCTAAGCACAATAACATTAGATTTTAGCGGATTATTTGCTTTAAGTGTTAAGTATTTTACACGAACAAAGTCGGTACTATCTAAAAATAATGTTGCATTTTGCTGTGTAGGATTTATAATTG
>CAZRCF010000278.1:1954-3523 GCA_964598505.1 uncultured Lentimicrobiaceae bacterium
ATTATTGCTTTCCGATTTAAATGTTACAGTATTTGTAGCCGAAGCTCCTTCAATAGTCCTTAGTTCAAGGTTTGTGTTATAAGTTCCTGTTCTGATATTAAAAGTAACCGGACCAGAAATTCCGCATTGATTTAACTTTCTTTCAACATCTTTCATAGTTGCAAAATCAGGCGCTGTACCACCAACGGTATATGTACCTGCAGCTAAAGGACCTCCACAAATATATAAACTTACTTTTATAGTATCATTTGCTTTAAAAACATCGTTACCTCCATTTGGTTGTTCAACCCAAACTTTAATTTCGTTTAACCCATTAAGCAAGTTGTAACCTGTTGTTAAGCCAATTGTGTCGGATATAAGGTCTTGATATATTGCAGGAGTAAATGTTCTTGAAGTTAGTCCTTGACTAATATTATTAACCGACCACCCTAACTTTACATTAGATAAAAGTGTAGTACCATTATTTCTAACTTTAACTTTAACGTTAATGTTATTTGCAGTATGTGTAACTTTTGGTTCAACTAATTGGTGCATTGCAGCATCTAATGTAGTAGGTAATCTATAATAATAAATTCTAACAGCAGGTCTCTTTTGAGAGATAGCAATATTGGTAGTGCCATCGCTACATAAATCGGAAACTTGAGCTTGAGCATAAGCACTAACCGATGCATTATAATTCATTTGCGACATTGCTATAGTTGCATTTGTACTATAATCGGTACCACCTGCATAAGAATAATTATTATAGCATGTTTCAATTATTAAATTACTAACGCCATCCCATTGAAACGGAGTATCAAAAGTAAATTTATTCCACCCTGCTTTATGTGTTGCTGTTGACAAACCCGGAGTTGTATATGCCTGATGTGATAGTGAAGAAAAAGAAGCTGAGGTTTCGTCTAAACCGGTATGTCCCATTTTTATTGTAAAATCTTTAAAGAAATTACCATGAGGAGTTCCTGTTCCAACATTAGTTGCTGTAGATGGTATATGAATATAAAACGATAAAGCATCAAGTTGACCGGTAGGAAGATTTAATGCTTGCAACTCGCTTGCTTTAATTATAAACTGAACTTTTGTTTGCGATTGCGATTGGTAAAAAGGGTTAGGTTGCAAAGTTGTATTAGCGGTGTCAGTTACAACAGTTACATATGGACCCGGTCTCACATTTGTAAAAACCGAATCGGGTGTACATGCTGAGTTACCAACGGTATCGCGAGCACAAATATGATAAGTAATTGTTGTATTATACGGCATACTTGGTATATTGGCAGTCCATAACGAGTCGCCGGTTCCATAATTGTGCATTAAAATATTTCCGTTAATAGTACCAGTGCTAGTCGCAGCAGAGTATATCAATCTAACAGTATCTACTTTGGTATGGTTTACATTTAATTTGCTATAACTATCTTTTACTTTTGCATTAATTGTCCATGGTCCAATACCTTCTACGGTATCGTTATAAACAATTGGAAGTTGCTCAATTATAGGTGGGAAAATTTCATAATCAGCGGCAATTATTTCAACATTATCAATTAGCCAACCATAAAAATTAACACCACCACCAAT
>CAZRCF010000278.1:3533-4100 GCA_964598505.1 uncultured Lentimicrobiaceae bacterium
GAATTTCTACAGTATCTTTATTTGCAGTTGTTTGTGAAATGTCAAAAATTTCCGATTTCCACCATGAATTATCAGGAATAGCATTTGGTAAACTCGATTGCCAAGTAGTTGCATAAGATGTTTGGTTAAAAAAATCTGAACCTAGGTTATATCCAACCTGACCATCGGTTGGTGGGTCGAAATATGTAGTATCGGTTCTTTCAAGACGTAAAAACGTAAATGCACTACCACCTGTTCTGTACTCAAGAACCCCAAAATCGCCACCGGATAATTTACAAATATGTTTAAATCGTAAATATACTTTTGCCTTACCCAAAGTAATGAATTTAACAGAGGTGATAATTGTTTGATTATCAGGCGGATTAGGCACTTTCCCTCTAATAGCATTTAATCCCGCATACTTTATTGTTGGCGAGTTTAGCCAATATTGTGCGTCGTTGGGAGTAAACTTGTAAGGTGTAACTTCAAACGGTTCAAATATTTTTGTTTCAACAACATTTTGCGTTTGCGCCTTAATTCCTATAACTAATAAGAGTAAAGCAAAAAATAATCCTAACTTTTTCATAA
>CAZRCF010000279.1:0-4067 GCA_964598505.1 uncultured Lentimicrobiaceae bacterium
ATATGGTTTATGTAGAGGATTGTAATGGAAAGAATATTACTTCCGGTAAAATAACGGTAAATTTTAAATAGATATTATTTGCAAATACAAGATAATGAGTATAAATAAAAAAAATTGAGTTTTTTGAAAAAACTCATTATTGTGCTATAAACTATTTCCCAGATACGCTGTTTTTTTATATACTATATGTTTTATATTAAAAAGATTACACAGTTACGCTGTTGATGCTTTTGCATTTTTAGCACCGTAACTTGTCGCATTTTGTTGTGCGTGGTTTGCAATACTAAAAAGAATTATATAATAATCCAATAAATACTTATCCCTTTACTTTTTGTCTTGATACACAGCATGAACGAAGTGAGTAACGACTTGCGAAGCAAAACGAGGTCAAATAAGTAAAAAAACACGAAACGAGTAATACAATTAAATTATAAAACACGACAACGAGTAAAGTAACCAAAAATTCAAGACTGCACCAAAAAAGCTAAATTTTAATCATACTTTTGTCTTGAAACAAAAGTATGCAAAAATTCAAGAAATTACGAACCCAGCCCACTCTGTCAAAAATATAACAAAGCTATTACAAAGTAGTGCCTTGCGAAGCAAGGCAGACGTAAACGCCTTTGTAAGTTTTGTGATATTTTTGCCATTCACAGCCCCGCCCGCCTTGCGTAATCTCATACTGACGTTTCTATTTATTATTTATTTGTCGTATGGAACTCGATGATAATCTAACAATTTTAATATTTTTTTAAAGCTCGTTTCGGGGCTAACGCTGCTTTTTAGTTTTATATTAGTGTTTTTAGTTGGTTTCACCAGCCACCATTTACCGTGTACCTATTACAATTAACAATTAACCATTGATAATTATTTTCTAAACGCTTTTTTGCTGAGGTCGGTCTTATACCATTTACCAGCCACTGTGTAAAAATTTAAGTTAAAATTTCACTTTGAAACTATATATTTGTTTCAACCCAAAATTTCATTAATAAATTTCTGCAAGCTAATTTTCTTACTTCGGCATCCGAGCGAGCATCGGAGATAGGATTGAATTCATTATATAATATTTCCATTGCAGCTTCTACGGTTTTTCTTTCCCATATTTTGCCCGATAAAAAGTTTTCGGTTTGTTTGGCTCTTAATGTTTGTGCAGCCATTCCACCTATAACAATTATAATTTCATTTATTTTTTTATCATTGCTTAATTTTAAACGAAAACAACCGCTTACGGTAGAAATATCAAGGTCTTTACGTTTCGAGACTTTATATGATTTTAATATAACATTTTCAGGAATAAAAGGAATTTCAACTCCTACTATCAACTCATCTGATTTAATATCTGTTTTTCGATAGCCAATAATAAAATCTTCAATAGAAATTTCTCTTTTTGAAGTAATGTTTTGCAATTTTACCAATGCTTTGCAGGCAAACAGAAACGTCAATGTATCGCCAATAGGCGAAGCTGAGCCAATATTTCCGCCCATTGTAGCTATATTGCGGATTTGCAAAGAACCAAATACTTTTAAAATATTATATAATGCAGGATATGTTTTTTCAACGGCTGACTTAATCTTTTCTAATGGTAATGAAGAACCAATAATAACAGACTTACTAGTAAATTCAATAGTTTTTAATTCCGCTACTTGCGATAAATCAATTATTTGAGGAATAATTTCACCTTTTTTAGTTTGTCGCAAAGCTGTATCGGTTGCACCACCAATTAAAACAGCATTTGGGTATTGTTTTCTGAACTCCAAAGCATCTTTAAGATTTGGCGGCAGCAAATATAGCTGCTCATGGTGGCTTAAAATGATACTTTTATTTTCTTTTTTAATATTTAAAAGTTGTTTTGCAATTTCTTCTTGTTTTTCGCTAAAATGGTCTTTCCCATTGTGAATACATGACTGTTTGGCAGCTTCGATAATTGGTTTGTAGCCCGTACAGCGACATAGATTTCCTGTTAAACTATCTTCAATTACATCTTTTTCGGGCTGATGATGATTTTTGTATAACGCAAATAACGACATAACAATACCAGGTGTGCAATAACCACATTGACTACCATTATTTTCAACCATTAACTGCTGAACTGGATGCAGATGAATTTCTTTTCCAATATTTTGCTCCAAATTTTCAACTGTAATTACCTGTTTTCCATTAATCATTGGCAAAAAAACTAGACAGGAATCAAGTGCTTTGTATTCAAGTTGATTGTTTTCATTTAGCTCGGCAACTACAACGGTACAAGCACCGCAATCGCCTTCGGCACAGCCTTCTTTAACTCCTTTGTGTGAAGGCAAACACCTTAAATAGTTTAACAAAGTAGTACTTGGACGAAAACTTTCGGGGTGTTGAAAATCTAATTCTACCAATTTATTATCTAAAATAAAACTTATTTTATTTGAAGTCATTATTCTCGGTTTTTTAGATGCTATTATTAATTAATTACTCTTTTTATACCATTTTTCAGAGAAGTTACATAGAAATTTAGTAATAGCCCCAGTTTATAATTTTCTAATCTTAAATATGTTAATACTTGAGCTGTATGCACTTCCGTGAATTGTTCAACGGTTTTTATTTCTATTACAACCTTATTGTTTACCAATAAATCAATCCTATATCCGTGATCTAATTTTACATCTTTATATATTATTGGCATTGGTTTTTCCTTAACAACTTCTAATCCAGCCTTTGATAGTTCATATAGTAAACATTCTTGGTAAGCTGACTCTAATAATCCTGAACCTAGTTGTTTGTGAACTTCTATTGCACACCCAATAATAATATTTGATAATTCATTTTCTACTGTATAATCCATAATGATTTTGTGTGTTTTGTGCATTCTTTGAGCTTTTTGTGTAACAGCTATTACACAAAGTTACACAAAACATAAGCACAAAGTTACACTAAGAAAAACAATAGCACTACAAAAAAAGGAATAACCTTATTCTTTGTTTTTTGAATTTCTTACATCAATTAATTTAGCGACAATACTTATTGCAATTTCATTAGGAGTTTCCACATTAATAGGTATGCCAATGGGCATATCCAAACGAGCAATTTCTTCTTCTGTGTAGCCCGATTGCAATAGGCTCTTTTTTACACCTTCTACTTTTCTTTTGCTACCAATCATACCTACATAAGCATGTGGTTTTTTGCCTAATACGCTTAATATTTGCTCGTCAAACTCATGCGAAGGAGTTACTATTACCGAAAAAGTATTGCTATCAAAAACCATTTTTTTTATACTTTCTAAATAATCGCCTTTTACAAAATGATATTCTGCTAATTCTTCATCAGAAAAAATTATATCTCGCCAATCGAAAAATGTTATACTAAAATCAAGGTCTTTAGCAAATTTTGCTAATGCTTTTCCTACATGACCGGCACCAAATATATACAAATTATTAGCTTGCAACAATGGTTCAATATATACTTCCATACTACCGCCACAGTGCATATTTAGGTCGGTTTCGAGCATATAAAGTTTTTTTATAGGTTTATTTTGTTCAATTACTTGCAATGCGTCAGCAATTATTTGCTTTTCAATGGCACCACCGCCAACAGTTCCTATAATTTCAGAGTTAGCAAAAACAATCATTTTAGAGGCTGATTTGCGAGGCGTAGAGCCACTTGTTTCGGT
Source organism: uncultured Lentimicrobiaceae bacterium (assembly GCA_964598505.1). Classification (GTDB taxonomy): domain Bacteria; phylum Bacteroidota; class Bacteroidia; order Bacteroidales; family WCHB1-69; genus CAZRCF01. The sequence continues at coordinate 3,644 of CAZRCF010000279.1, forward strand.
AATTACACATAAAGCTGATGGACGATGTTGCTTGAGAATATTTTCAATTTCTAAATAAATATTATTCATAAAAATGCTGTTTTAATAATCAGAGTATAAATTTACATAAAATTATTATTTGCTTAAATATATTATTATAAAAGTTTTTAGGGTTGCTTTTTAAAAATATGGATTAGCTATTATTAGCAGCTATGAATTTTTGGAACGCATATTTTGCTAAAATAAACGGGAAAGTCAATTAAATATTCCTCAGTGCAAAAAGATTTTCTAACTTTTTTCTAAGTGAAAGTTTTTTTAACGCAGATACGTACTTACAAAAATTGTTTTTGTACGCCTCAAACAGTTCAAATTTAAAGAATCATTCTTAAAATTATAACCATTTCTTTCGTTTAAAATAAATTACAAAAAACAATACAACTATAAG
>CAZRCF010000280.1:0-4047 GCA_964598505.1 uncultured Lentimicrobiaceae bacterium
GATAAATCTAAAACTTTTATATTTTCTAATGGTTTCATGTTTTTTTAATTATTTTCTATTTGCTTTATTTCTTTTTCGCTTAGATTATAAAGTTTATACACAAGCTCGTTTATTTTGTCTTCGCAATAGTCAATTTTGCTTTTTAATTGCTGCTAAGCAAAATTAGCAAAAAACTGAGAATATCTTAATACAACTATTGATTTCGTAATTTTAATCTTGTTTTGGTTTTAGCGGGAAGTTTGTAACTTATTGTGCGAAGTTTGAAACTAACACATTATTTTTCAATCATAAATCTACTGGTTTTATCATAATTTCTTTCTACCATATTTATCATTCCACTGTCAAGATAATTTTTTAAGTCTGACTTTAAAACTCTATAAATCTCGTCCTTAACAAAATAATCAGAATCTTGCATAGTTGACAAAAAACTATTATACTGAAGAGCACTGTGAAGTAATTCTACTGTATCTGTGTTAATATTTTTAATTTTTAAAAAATAATATGTTGTCAAATTATTTTCATCTTGCCGAATAAGGTAAACGTCACTAACTTTAGGGTTATTAACAAATTCTGATTTCTCTTTTTGTGTATTTATATTTCCAATTATACCTGCAATCATCAATCCTACAAATAAAATTATTCCTGTATACAAATAAATCGGGGTTCGTGTAATAGACAAATAATGACTCATTTTTTCTTGATTGAATATATCATTACATTTTAAGCAAACTGACTTAATTGTCTTAATGCTAGATGGGAACATAGGAATAAAAAAAACATGAAAATATTCTTGAAATACAGAGAATCTCTGTTCATAATCATTACAATTAACACATTTAATGTGATAATCATCGTATTTTTTTATCCTAATTTTTCGTCTTCCGTATATTATCATATGTTGATCATTTTTTAATATTACACGCAGCGTTTGAATATTAGCAATTAAGCAATTATTTCCTACTCATTTTTAGTTTTGTAATTCAATTTATGTTTTAGTATTTTTTTTCAACTACTAATATTGATGTTAGTTTGCAAAAGCAAAGTTAATAATTTATTTAAGGTAGCATAATAAATTTAAACAATAAACATTAAACAATAAGAGCCAAAAATGGTTAATTTTTTTTAAGGTGCTATTATTAATTAACCACTTTTTTTATATCATTTTTCGGTGTAGTTACATAGAATAATCAATAATAATTTTGTGTGTTTTGTGTGTTCTTTGTGCTTTTTGTGTAACAGCTATTACACAAAGTCACACAAAACATATACACAAAGTTACACTAAGAAAAACAATAGCACTACAAAAAAAGAAATAACCCCAAAAATGACTTTTACAATAAAATGGATATTATTTTCTATTTTTGCATAAAAACTGATTTTACAAAAAAAACATAGAAATATTTTTTATATTTACAAATGAAAACAAAGCAAACAGCAATAAATATAGTTACTTTAGGTTGTTCAAAAAATAGTGTCGATTCGGAAGTATTAGCTGGCGAATTAAACAAATCGGAACTTACAGCCGAACACGGTTACAACAATGGAAACGTAGTAATTATAAATACATGTGGTTTTATTAACGATGCCAAAGAAGAATCAATTGACACAATTGTACTTTATGCTGATTTAAAAAAGAGAAATAAAATTGATAAACTATATGTAATGGGCTGCTTAGTTGAACGTTACCGTGAAGAATTATCAAAAGAAATTAAAAATATTGATGGTTGGTATGGCGTTACTGAGCTCAGTAAAATACTTTCCGATTTAGGTGCCGAGTATCGCAATTCCCTTATTGGCGAACGCACGCTTAGCACTCCACCGCATTATGCTTACCTTAAAATATCGGAAGGTTGCGACCGAAAATGTTCTTTTTGTGCAATCCCACTAATTAGAGGCACGCAAATTTCTCGTACAATTGAATCGCTTATTGATGAAGCTATAACTCTTGCTAATAGAGGCGTTAAAGAGTTGATTTTAATTGCTCAAGACCTAACTATGTATGGTACTGATATTTACAAAAAAAGAGCTTTAGCCGAACTTCTCGATAAATTAGCTATAATTAAAGGGATTGAGTGGATTAGAATCCATTATGCTTACCCATCAAGTTTTCCGCTTGAAGTGCTTGATATTATGAAAAAACATAGCAATATTTGTAAATATATTGATATTCCTTTTCAGCATATTAGCGACTCAATTCTCAATTCAATGAACCGCCAACACGATAAAAACGAAACTTACAAATTAATTGAAAACATTAGAAAAAGCAATCCTAAAATTGCTATTCGTACTTCCCTAATTGTTGGCTACCCTGGTGAAACTGATGGACAATTTAACGAGCTTATTGATTTTGTAAAAGAGTGTAAATTTGAACGAGTTGGTGTTTTTACATACTCCGAAGAAGAAAATACGCCAGCGGCAAATCTTATCGATAATGTTTCGGCTGATGAAAAAGAACGCCGTATGGAAGAAATTATGAATATTCAACAAAATATTTCGCTTCAATACAACCAAAAACTTGTTGGACAAACAATTAAGGTTATTATTGATGAAGAAACTGATGGTGTTTACATTGGGCGAACTGAATTTGACTCTCCCGAAGTTGATAATAGCGTTATAGTGCAATCGGATAAAAAACTTAAAATTGGAAACTTTTATAATGTTAAAATTACAAATGCCGATTATTTTGATATTGAAGGTGAAATTTAACTGAAGAATTTTATATTTTTGAAATAATAAATAATTATCCGACTTTGGTTTTATAATTTCCAACTTCGGACTTCTAAATTTAAGAAAATGAAATACAGTTTTAGAAACGATTACAGCGAAGGTGCTCATATAGATATACTTAAAGCATTAAACGAAACTAATTTTGAACAACAAGATGGTTATAGCGAAGATGCCTATTGCAATGAAGCACAAGTAATTATACGAAATAAAATTGACAATCAAAATGCAGATATTCATTTTGTATCGGCAGGAACACAAGCTAATTTAGTAGTAATTTCGTCAATTTTAAAGCCATACGAATCGGTTATTTGTGCTGGCACAGGACATATTAATGTGCATGAAACTGGTGCTATTGAAGCTACTGGTCATAAAATAAACACCGTTAATACCATTGATGGCAAGTTAAATAGCGAAAATATACAAAATGTTTTAAATGAGCATGTTGACGAGCATCAGGTAAAGCCACGATTAGTATATATATCGAACTCAACAGAAGTTGGAACGGTTTATACAAAAAGTGAAATTGAGAAATTATCGTTTTTTTGCAAACGAAATAATTTATATTTTTTTATGGATGGAGCTCGTTTAGGCTCAGCATTGTGTTCAAAAGCAAGCGATTTAACTCTTGCTGATATTGCTAAAAACTTAGATGTTTTTTATATTGGTGGAACTAAAAATGGTGCAATGCTGGGTGAAGCAATTGTTATAATAAACCAGAACTTAAAAGAAAATTTTCGATTTCATTTAAAACAAAAAGGTGCTCTAATTTCAAAAGGTAGAATTTTTGGAGTTCAGTTTGTTGAACTTTTTAAAAGTAATCTTTACTTCGATTTGGCTAATCATGCTAATTTAATGGCAATAAAAATCAGTGAAGCAATTAAAAAACTTGGTTATAATTTTTTATCTGAACCTGTTTCAAATCAAATATTTCCTATTTTGCCAAATAGGCTTATTGAAGAATTAAGCAAAAAGTATGAATTTTACGTATGGCTAAAAATTGATGAAACCCATTCAGCTATTCGCATTGTTACATCGTGGGCAACTCCCGAAAGTGCTGTAAATAAATTTATTGATGAAATTTTTAATTTGTGTTATGATTTGAAATAAAATTAAATTTAAAACAGCATTTCTGTAGCAATATAAAATATAAATGCAATAAAATAAGTAGAATAAAAACACTTCATACTTTCCTACTTTTTACTTTTTACTTCCTACTTTTTACTACCTACCCAACCTTTTAAATTTTGTTCGTCTTAATAATACAATAGTAAACTTCAAATTCAATTAATATTTTTTGCAATTTTATTAATAATAGCATAA
>CAZRCF010000281.1:0-4026 GCA_964598505.1 uncultured Lentimicrobiaceae bacterium
GCAATATTTTCGGTTGGAATATAGCAACCAATTATAATTCCTACATCATAAAATTGTTTTGCAATAGTATTTAATGCTTCAAGATTATTTTCTCTAAAATCCGAATAATCGGCTAAATCGCCAACACAACCACCACTTATAGCAAGTTCCGAAAAAACAATCAATTCTGCTCCTTGTTTGCGAGCTTTTGAAATATTATCAATAATTTTTGAAACATTATATTCAAATGATGCCACCTTGAACGAAGATTGAACTAATGCTATTTTCATATTCTTTGTGATTTTCAATTTTTATAAAAAACGCATAGAAATAAATCAAGTTCCCTATGCGAAATATTTTACAATATACTAGGTGTTAAAACAAAACTCCAAAAGTTAATTCAAAATATCTATTTTTTGCACTCTCTTTTTCTAATGTCAAACTATTTTTGCCTGTTAATATATCGGTAAAACCATTGCTATAATGCAAACCTGCAAATGCTTTTGTGCTTCCATTAATAGTATATTCGGCACCTAACCCAACATATAAACCAACTCTCATAAATGCAATATTATCACCAACTTCAATATTATCTGAAGGTAAATCTGAACCTCCTGCACCTTGAAGTTTATATAAATCTTCAGCTTTTGCATTGATACAAATATTATTGTCGAGACCAAAAAGACCGTAAACAGTGTAACGTCCAAATTGGTTTGTTTTCAATTTTAACGCTAATGGAATTCGAATATAATCAACTTTATATTTACGAGAAATGTCAGTTTTTTTAAAAATGCCATTTGATACTTCTAAGCTATCATTATATAACAACTTTCCTCCCGATCTTTTTATTTGCAGCCCTGTTGATAAAAAATAGTTTGGCGAATTGCCAATTCCGAAATCTATACTTAACCCATACGCATATCCTATTATCGAACCATCTGTTTTATATTCATTTGGGCTAATTGACGATGAAGTAAGAAAATCAATACTTGGCGAAAAACTTAATCCTAATATAAAAGATTTTTGTTTATCGGCTTGGGCTTGAATATTTATTACAAAAGCTATTGTAAGGGTTATTGTAATTAATAATTTTTTCATAAAATATTTTTTTAATTTCTATTACGCTATTGCTAATGACAAAAATACTATTTTTTTGGTTTAGTTGCAATATTTTTATTAACTTGTTTTGAATTTACTATTTGTAAATTATATTTATTATTTTTGTTAATAATTAACCAGAATTTATTTTAATCAAAATATCGATGAAAAAAATATTATATGTAATTGTTATTACTTCTATTTCATTATCAATTAATTTATGTGACTCTTGTGGTAGAAAAAATGAAAAAAAATTTGAAGTTAAAACGGAACAAATAAAAGATATTAAAAAGAATGTTAATACCACAATTTTTCGCTACGAAAAGGATTTGTTTTCGTTAAATGTAAATAAATTCTCCGACGAGTTAAAAATATTACAAAAAAAATATCCATTCTTTTTGGAAGGTAATATCGAAGACCCAAAAAATCAAAAACAATTATACGATTTTATTACTGACCCACTTACAAAAGAGATATATCAAACAACAATGAAAAAATTCCCTGATATATCAAATATTAAAGCTGATTTTGATGATGCTTTTTCGTATTATGCTTATTACTATCCAAATAATAAAATTCCGATAGTTTATACTTATGTTTCAAGTCTCGACTATCAACTTCCAATAAAGTATTTAGATTCGATAATGATTATTGCTTTAGATATGTATTTGGGAGCCGATTGTAAATATTATAGCCAACTTGGAGCTCCTGCTTATATTACATCTCGTTATTCAAAAGAATATATTGTAGCCGATTGTATAAAAGAAATGGCATTTACAAATATGCAATTTGAAAATGCAAAAGTAACTTTACTCGATCAAATGATTACAGAAGGTAAAAGACTCTATTTTGCAGAATCGATGTTGCCCGAAACTAATGATACAATTTTAATTGGCTATCCTTTGCTAAAATTGGAGTGGGCTAAGAAAAATGAAGCAAATATTTGGGGGTATATTATCCAAAACAATTTACTTTTTACAACTGACTCAAAAAAAATTATGAAGTTTATGGGTGAAGCTCCATTTACTTCTTTTTTTCAAAAAGATTCGCCAGGCAGAATTGGTGCTTGGGTTGGTTGGCAAATTGTTAGAGCATATATGAACAATAATGCTAATAGCAAATTGCAAGATATGCTTAACGAAAAAAATGCTCAAAAGATTTTAAATATTTCAAAATATAAGCCTAAAAAATAGATTTCTACATCAATCAATTATATGATAAAGAGCAAGTTATTAACCAAATAATTGAGGAATCATATCTTCAATTTTTCCTATTGGAATAATTTTTATTTTAAGTTTATCAACATCAATACCTTTTAAATTGTAGCGAGAAATAAACATTCGTTTAAAACCCATTTTTTCGGCTTCGGCAATTCGTTGATCAATTCGAGGCACAGGTCTAATTTCGCCCGAAAGCCCAACTTCGGCAGCAAAGCAATCTTTTGGATCAATAGCAATATCTTCGCCTGAAGATAGAATTGCAGCAATAAGCGATAAATCGTTTGCAGGATCATCAACGCGAATTCCACCGGCTATGTTTAGAAAAACGTCTTTTGTGCCAAGTTTAAACCCACAACGTTTTTCTAAAACTGCCAGCAACATATTTAGTCGTCGTAAATCGAAACCGGTAGCCGACCGCTGAGGTGTTCCATACACTGCGCTACTTACTAATGCCTGTGTTTCGATTAAAATTGGACGCAAACCCTCAATAGTGGCTGCAATGGCAATTCCGCTCGTGTTTTGGTCGCGTTGCGATATTAATATTTCCGATGGATTATTAACTTCTCTTAACCCTGTTGATGTCATTTCGTATATACCAAGTTCAGATGTTGACCCAAACCGATTTTTTACTGCCCTTACTATTCGATAACCGTAATTTCTATCACCTTCAAATTGCAAAACGGTATCAACCATGTGTTCCAAAATTTTTGGTCCGGCAATATTTCCATCTTTTGTTATATGACCTATTAAAAAAACAGGAATATTTGTTTGCTTAGCTAATTGCTGAATTTCGTTTGCTGTTTCTCTAATTTGTGAAATACTACCAGCCGACGATTCAATATTTTGAGTTGTAAGTGTTTGAATAGAATCGATAATTATTACGCCGGGATTTATGTTTTCAATATGTTGAACAATATTTTGAGTAACAGTTTCGGTTAAAATATATAGTTTTTCATTTATTGCACCTATCCGTTCGGCACGAAGTTTTAATTGTTGGCTACTCTCTTCGCCCGAAATATATAAAACCGGAACATCTTTCAAGTTAAGAGCTACTTGAAGCATTAATGTAGATTTTCCTATTCCTGGTTCACCTCCCAAAAGTATAATTGAGCCAGGCACTAATCCGCCTCCTAAAACCCTATTTAACTCTTGATTTCGTGTATCTATTCTATAATTAAAATCTGATGTAATTGTAGTTAATAGTTGTGGTTGCGATGATTTTCTGTTTTCAGAGACCAACCCTTTATTTGATGATTTATGTATTACTTCTTCTTCTAATGTGTTCCATTCGCCGCACGAACTGCAACGTCCGTTCCATTTGGCAGATTCTGCTCCACAATTGCGACAGAAAAATGCTGTCTTTGTTTTACTCATTAATATTGCATTTTATAGTTGTAATATAGCAAAAGTAACCAAAATTAATTATTGTAACAAATTGAAAAGTTAATGAATTGATAGAAGCGAACTTTATATAATATTTGTTTTATATAATGTTTTTTCCGCTAATGATTCAAAGTATAAGCAAAGAAACCACATCATTTTATTTTAGTTCCATTTAATTTTTTCTTATTACAATTATAATTATTTATTTTTTTATCAGTACAAGTTTCTAAATAGTTTTTCACCGCAAATATTTAATATTTCTTACTTCTGCATCCTTTTATCGTGCTTCTTTTATTGTAGTTTTTTTATCTGTTTTTTGTACTCTTTATTAAAATATTTAAACCAA
>CAZRCF010000282.1:0-4020 GCA_964598505.1 uncultured Lentimicrobiaceae bacterium
TTAATGATTTGATAAAAAAACGCATGAATAATAGATTATGGGGAAATTTCTTTTTAAATTTTAATATAAATTTATCATTATTAGCTTTTTAAAAAACTATAGGTTTTAATACAAACAAGGCTGCCAAGATTTTTGGCAGCCTTGTTTATAGATTGTAATACCATTTTATACTTTAGGACCAGCTTTTTCTAACTCTCTTCCGTCTTCGTTATCAGCAAAATTTTTAAAGTTTGTTATAAATTTATTTGCTAAAATTGTAGCTTGTTCGTCATATTCAGCAGCATTTGCCCATGTATTTCTTGGATTTAATATATTTGAGTTTACACCTTTTACCTCTTTTGGTATTTGCAAACCAAATGGTGATAATATTTCAAATTCTGTATTATCTATTGAACCATTTAAAATTCCACTAATTATTGCACGAGTTGAACGCAAATCAATTCGTTTTCCTACACCATACGAACCACCTGTCCAGCCAGTATTAACAAGATAAGCAGTTGCACCGTGTTCTTTCATTTTTTCTGCTAATATTTTAGCATAAATTGTTGGGTGCAATAATAAAAATGGCGCACCAAAACAAGATGAAAAAGTTGGCACAGGCTCTTTTATTCCTCTTTCAGTACCGGCAACTTTGGCAGTATAACCACTTAAAAAGTAGTACATTGCTTGCTCTGAAGTAAGTTTTGAAACTGGTGGCAGAACTCCAAAAGCATCAGCCGAAAGAAAGATTATTTTTTTAGGATGTCCACCTTTTGAAATTGGCTTAACAATATTGTCGATATGATAAATTGGATAGCTAACACGTGTGTTTTCGGTTTTAGCAGTTGAAGAAAAATCAATTTCACCTGATTTTTCGTTATAAACTAAATTTTCGAGTAAAGCATCTTTACGAATAGCTCTATAAATATCTGGTTCTTTTTCGGCACTTAAATCAATACATTTTGCATAGCAACCACCTTCAAAATTAAAAATTCCATCTTTGTCCCAACCATGTTCGTCGTCGCCTATAAGAAATCTATTTGGGTCGGCACTTAATGTAGTTTTACCTGTTCCCGATAATCCAAAGAAAAGTGCAGTATCGCCGTCTTCTCCCATATTTGCCGAGCAGTGCATTGATGCAATTCCTTGAAGTGGTAAAAAGTAGTTCATCATAGAAAAGAAACCTTTTTTTATTTCCCCACCATACCAGCTTCCGCCAACTACTGCCATTTTTTTAGAAATATTAAAAGCAACAAAAACTTCACTATTTAAGTTTTGCTCTTTCCAATTTGAGTTTACTGTTTTACAAGCATTTAGCATTACAAAATCAGGCTCAAAAGTTTTCAAATCTTCTTCACTTGGGCGAATAAACATGTTTTTAACAAAATGTGATTGCCAAGCAACTTCCGAAATTACACGAATTTTAATACGAGTTGATTCGTTTGCACCACAATAAGCATCGGTTACATATAATTTTTTGCCTGATAATTGATTTTGCCCTAATTTTAAAAGACTTTCCCATACTTCATCTGTTATTGGCTTATTATCGGATCCTTTACGATTTACTCCTGCCCACCAAACATTATCTTCGGTACCAGCATCACGAACTATATATTTGTCTTTTGGCGAACGTCCTGTAAATATTCCTGTATCTACATTTACAGCTCCGGTGTTTGTTACAAATCCCTTCTCAAATCCTTCTAATTCAGGATTAGTTTCATGTTTGTAAAGTTCTTCGTAAGATAAGTTGTGATAAATTTCTACAACTTCATTAATTCCATATTTTGCTAAGTCAATATTCGCTTTATCCATAACTGTTTAGTATGTTTAAAGTGTTAATAATTATTTTATTTTTTTGCAAAGATAAAAATTATCTTTTGTAAAATAAACTTTTTGTAAATATTACTAAAATATTAATTTTCTATATAGTTTACATATTGATTGTCAATATAATAATCACTACTAACCGACAAAAATAAAAACAATCATTTAAAAACCCTTATAAAAAGTAATATATTTGTGTTTCGCCCTTACAGGGCTTATAATTTTGAGTATCTGTTTTTTTACCAAAATATCGTTCCTAACGGAACTATTTTCAGCAACGTAGTTGCAACATTTTGGTAACTAAATAGTTGAAAAAAAAAAAAAATCAATAAAGTGCCGTAGGTACGAAACGAGCTTTAACAATGTTTCACCCAAGAGAATGATAATTAGCGAGTTTCTTATGACAAATAAATAACAAAATAAAAATGAACGTATGAAACAAGGACTTTTAAAATTAGTTGGTTAGTAGTGTATAATATTATTAAATATCTAACTATAAAAAGTTAAAATATTATTAACAAACCTAAATTCCGCAACAATTACACTAACAAACTTATAGTCATCAGATGGCTTGTGGATTTAAGGATAAAATAAAATTTTAATTACTATCTTTTTTAATTCTTCTAATTATTTTTTCATCCGAAAATTCTCTAAAAGCATCACTGCCAATCCAACGTGCAATTTTATTATCAGAATTTTTTAGTTTTTCGGAAAGAGAAAATGCTTCAATATATAGTGTTTTATTTCGTTTGCCAATTTGTCGTAGTGCCCAATTTACGGCTTTTTTTACCATATTCCGTGAATCATTAGAGTGCTTTTCAATAATATTAAGCATAGGAATAAAATCTGAGTTTGAACTTTTTTTATCGCCGACAGCTAAAGTTGCCATTAGCGAAAAACCTGCTCTACGTGTAAATTCTTTTTCACTTTCAGCCCATTCATAAGCTTTTTTATAAGCAAAAGTTGTTTTTCTAAACAAATTTGAACAACATTGATCGCAAATATCCCACGAGTTAAATTCCGAAACCCATAAATCCATAGTTTCTGGTTTAATTATTTTTGAATCACCAAGCAACGAAGCCATCATTCTGGCTTCATGTATCCCATTTTTCCAAAGTTGCTCTGCTAACTCTTGATTTTTTTTATAATTTTTTGCAATTTGTCGCAAAGTACTAACTGAAACTCCTAAAGCATTGTCAATATTTATTCCAAATCGAGCCATTCCTATGCGATTTTCTTCGTTTTTTAAAGCCTTTAATTTCTCAATTATTTCAATATATTCTTTTTCCATTATACTTTTCTTTTCAAAGATATTTTTAATAAATAATTCAATTAATAATGCATTTTATTGCAAGAATTAAAGGTAAAAATAAAAAAATTATCCGATTTAGTTTTAAAAATATGCAAAAATTGTAATTTTGTTTTATTAATTGTAATTATTAAAAACTTAAAAGCTAAAATTTGTTATGGAAAATTTTTTAATTGCTCTATCAATAGGAATAGCAGCCGGATTGGTTGATGTTACACCAATGATTATTCAGAAATTAGATAAAACTGCTAATTGGTCGGCTTTTGTACATTGGGTTGCACTTGGGTTAATAATACCATTTGTTCAATGGGATATCGACCCTTGGCTAAAAGGATTGATTATTGGGGAATTAACAACTCTACCGGTTATGATTATTGTTGCCAAAAATGATAAAAAAGCATTAATCCCAATGATTTTGTTTTCTGCAATATTAGGAATTGGGGTTGGTATTGCTGGCTCGGTTTTAATAAAATAATAATGGAAACATACTCAACATGAATAACATTTATAATTATAATTAATTATCGTCCCACTCAATAATAAATTTGCCGTTTTCCTGTTTTTTTATGTTTTCTTTATCTTTTTGCTTTTGAATATCGGCTTCGGTTGGTTTTCGTTTGTTTATAGTTGTATCCTTACTAAATAAACCAAATTCTTTATTTAATATTTGTTTAATATTTATTTTTTCTTTTTTTAAATCGGTAGCAATTTTTTCAATAACACCTTTTTTATCGTATTTAACTATTGGTTTATCAGTGGTTCCTGTAATTAAAATATATATTGTATTTCGTTCAAGTCCATCATCTTCAATATCTGTAAATTCTTCTTCGTTTTTTCTTATTTTTTTTGATTTTTTTGAAAGTAAATCTGATAAACGAATTTTAATATGATATTCAATTTCATTGTTA
>CAZRCF010000283.1:0-4014 GCA_964598505.1 uncultured Lentimicrobiaceae bacterium
CCTGCAATAGTTTGAATACTATTTGCAACAGTATTGCTACCTACAATGTTATTTGAGATTATATTTACACCTAAGCCTTGAGCATATATTCCGAAAAATGTTAAACCACCAGTAGTAGTAGAAGTAGCATCTAAAGTAATACCTCCAACAATATTATTTTGTATATTTCCTGTACCTCCACTAATATATATAGGTATAATAGTAGTAGCACCTGTACCAGCATTCCCACTTGTCAATAAAATTGAGTTATTTGTTAAATTACTACCGATAACGTTTCCAGTGATAGTACCAATATTAGAAGTACCCGCTGCTGATAAAACCCCTGCAAATCTAGTCCCCGAAAGACCTTGAGAAGAAATGTTAGCAATTGTATTTCCTTGAATACTATTTGGGTTTATACCGCTTGATGCTGTAATTCTAATAGCATAAAAAAAGTTTGCCAATGAGGTTCCATTAACAGTAAATGGCGTACCTCCGCATAAAGGAGCAGAGCCTCCAATAAAATTACCTGAAATGTTATGATTATCTCCTGAACTTATAAAAATTACGTTAAATCCTGCTAAAATGCTTGGGTTACGAACAGCAGTTTGATAAAAACTATTATTTAAAATTGACCAAGCAGTATTACCTGCTGTAATTCCTACACCAATAGGGTAATATGCAACAGCTCCTGAACGGTAAAAATTGTAAATATTACAATTAGAAATTGTATTATTTCTATTTTCAGCACCTGCAGTACCTGATGAATATACAGCATATAATGGTGTTGTATAACCATCTCGTATATCACAATTATCAATTGTGTTGTAACTATTACCAGTAACACCAGTAGTTGATCCAAAACTTACAACTCCAACTCCAGAGGTATCAACTCCTTGAACGGAACAATATAATATATTGTTATGTGTAGCATCGTTAATAAATTTTAAAGTATAACCAGTCATACTTAATGCAGTATTTGCAATTACTAAATCTTTTGTAGTGCCTGTAGCATTAACTCTTCCGTCAAAAGTAACAAAAGAAATGCCATCAAAATTAATTGTACCAGTTGCATTGTCTGATGTAATACTTAAACCAGTTGCTGCAGGGTAAACTTTAATTGTTTTTAAAGATGTTGCAACAGTTGCAGGTGTTATAGGAAAGGTTTCAACAGTTGAAACATAATTTGATTGCAATACCAAATCAACAGACGATACTAACCCTAAATCATTCAAATTAGCAAAAGCAGCAGTTAATGAAGGGTAATTTCCCGTTGGACCAACAGTTTTCACTCCAGATAATGAACCAGCACTTGTAGTAGTATTTCCTATTAAATATGAAGACTCTAAACCACCATTTGCAGCAATTTTAAAATAATACTGTGTGTTTTCAGCTAAACCGGTTATTGTCTTAGAGTATGTGCCTCCTGTTGCTCCTGTGGTAGTGGAAGCAACATAAGGATCTACTAGTACAAAACCTGTAGTTGCATTTGTTGACATATAAAGATTAAAAGCATATTCATTAGTAGAGTTGTCTGTCCAACCAACAGTAGTTTTTGAAACTGTAGTGCCTGTGAAAGTAATATTAGTTGGAGGTGCAGGAGTTACAGGATTTAATATTCTAACTTGATCAATATACATACTATTACCATAAGCACTATGACTTTTTATTATAATATAATTTGTAGCTGTATTGAAAGTTGTAGGAATTGATAATTGATATTTATACCATCCATCAATTCCAGTTTCAACAGGATAATTAGATTTAATTCTATTAATACTGCCTAAAAATGTAGCACCCAAAACTGTATCAATAGTATTTATATAAAATGAAACACTGTCAAATGCAGCCAAATTACCATTATCTCTGTACATAAAAAACTCTAAAACTGTACTTGCAGTGATGGCTGTTAAATCTATAGCAGGAGATATTAATGCAGAAGATGCAGTTGCTGTATAGTCATAAGAATTGAATTTTAACATACCAGCACCTGAAACTGGATAACAAGTTGGATATGTTCCAACAGTTGCTCTTTCCCAAAGGCCTGTGCCGGATATTTGTTTTAGTTTCCAACCAGATTCTGGAAATGTTGTACCATCAAATGATTCAGCTATAAATTGTCCAAAGCTATTTAAACTGAAGACAATAGCAATTAATAAAAAAAGTAATTTTTTCATAAGAAATAAAATTTAATTAATAAATGTTAATTTGTTGATTTTTGTTTAAATTAGTTTAAAATTCGTAAATTTAATAAACTTTTTTAGGTGAATCTTTATTTAAAATATTCATAATTTATAGTTTTTAATTAGTAAAAATTTTATTAACTGTAAAAATAATAAAAAAAATTAATAAAATACATTAATCCAATAATATTTTTTATTATTACAACTAATTTTTAAAAAATCAAAATATAATAAGCCTGATAATTAAATGTTTGAATAAATAAACTATAATTTTTCAAATCAAAAATAATTAATACAACTTAATATTTAATATTTGAACCACTATTTTCCGATAAAAAACTTATCCCTCATCTACGCTACTTTAATAGCTTGTCGAATTATGTGTGTTTTAAATAGAGGGCTTCGATAGGCTCAGCCTAACAATACTTCGTCAAACCTGCTTGACAACTTAATACTAAATATACAATATATGCTTAAATATTTTAATCGAACAATACTAATTTTATATTTGAACAATAAATAAATTTGCTTGTTTCTATTTTATATTAAAAATGAAAAAAATGAAATTCAAAAATATATTTATTTTTAGCTTTTTTATCTTACATTCGTTTGTTTTACATTCACAAACTGGAGTAATTAAAGGTCGTGTGTTTAATGAAAAAAATAACGAACCTTTAGAGTTCGCAAATATAATTATTGAAGGCACAACAATAGGCTCAACAACTGATTTAGATGGACGTTTTATATTTACAGGATTAAAGCCTGGCTATGCAAAACTAATTGTTTCTACTTTGGGGTTCGAACGATTTATTACAGGTGAAATTATGATTACAAATGCTAAGCCTGCAAATATTGATATTGCAATGAAAGAGATGACTTTTACTTTAAAAAATGTAGAAATTAAATCAAAGCCTTTTCAAAAAAGTAGTGAAAGTCCTGTTTCTGTTAGAACTTTAGGGATGTCGGAATTAGAAAGGAGTCCTGGTGGTAATCGTGATGTTTCTCGTGTAATTCAGGCTTTACCGGGTGTTTCATCTGGTGCATCTTTTCGTAACGATGTTATTGTTAGAGGTGGCGGTGCAAGCGAAAACAGATTTTTTTTAGATGATATTGAAATACCAAATATAAACCATTTTGCCACTCAAGGTGCTTCTGGTGGACCGGTTGGAATTATAAATATTGATTTCGTTCGAGAAATTGATTTTTATTCTTCTGCATTTCCTGCATCACGTGGAAACGCATTAAGTTCGGTCCTAAACATTAAACAAGTTGAGGGCAACAAAGACAAATTAAGATTTAAGGGGGCTGTTGGAGCTTCTGATTTGTCGTTGGCAATTGATGGACCATTAAATAAAAAAACCACTTATCTTCTTTCAGTTCGTCGTTCGTATCTTCAGTTTTTATTTAACACTTTGGGGCTTCCATTTTTACCTACTTATAATGATTATCAATTAAAAGTTACTCACAAAATTGATCAAAAGAACCAAATTAATATTATAAGTTTAGGAGCTCTTGATTTATTCAAATTAAATACCGGTATAAAATCACCTGACGAATCGCAAAAATATATCTTAGGATATTTGCCTGTAAACGAGCAATGGAATTATACTTTTGGTATAGTTTATAAGCATTTTGCAAAAAATGGGTATAGAAATATTATTTTAAGCAGGAATTACCTAAATAATAGTCAATATAAGTATAAAAATAACGATGAATCTTCTGTTGGAAATAAAATATTAGATTATTCATCATCGGAAATTGAAAATAAATTTAGATTTGAGAATGTTTATAATAAAAATGGTTTTAGAGTTAATATGGGCTTTGGGGGCGAATATGACAAATATTTTAATTC
>CAZRCF010000284.1:0-3996 GCA_964598505.1 uncultured Lentimicrobiaceae bacterium
TTTTACAACCAGCCCGATGCAATGGATTGCGGTCCTACTTGTTTGCGTATGATTGCAAAACATTATGGCAAAAGCTATTCTATACAAAATTTACGCAGCAAGAGCTTTATTACTCGTGAGGGAGTTTCAATGCTTGGTATTAGCGATGCAGCCGAAAGTATTGGTTTTAAAACGTTGGGGGCACGTGTTACATTCGAAAAATTGGCTACAGAAGCTCCATTACCTTGTATTGTGCACTGGAAACAGAATCACTTTGTAGTAGTTTATAAAATAGATTCAAAAAATAATGTATTTGTTTCTGATCCTGCTCATGGTTTAGTAAAATATAAAAAAGAGGAATTTTTAGCAGGATGGCTTAGTACAAAAAAAGATGGTGAAGATAATGGTATAGCACTTTTACTTGAACCTACAAATGATTTTTACCAACAAGAGGGTGATAAATCAGATAAACAAAAAATTTCATACTTCTTTCGCTATTTGAGACCATACAAGAGCTTAATGGCTCAATTAATTTTAGCAATGGTAGCCGGTAGTGTTTTGCAATTAATATTTCCATTTCTTACTCAGGCAGTTGTCGATGTTGGTATTGGCACCAGTAATCTTAGTTTTATTAAATTGGTACTTATTGCTCAATTGGTGCTTTTTATTAGTCAAATGTCGGTTGGATTTATACGGAGTTGGATATTGTTGCATATTAGTACACGAATAAATATTTCTCTTATTTCCGATTTTTTAATTAAACTGATGAAGTTACCTATCGGTTTTTTCGATACTAAAATGATAGGTGATATTATGCAACGTATTGGTGATCATGCTCGTATTGAGTCATTTTTAACAGGCTCATCAATTAAAACACTGTTTTCATTTGTAAATTTTATTATTTTCGGAGCTGTTTTGGCTTATTATAGTTTGTGGGTGTTAGCAGTATTTGTAATAGGAAACACTTTGTATGTGTTGTGGATTTTATTTTTTATGCGCTATCGCCGCGAACTTGATTTTAAGCGTTTTGCAGCTGCTTCGCAAGAGCAATCGAATATTATTCAGCTTATTACCGGTATGCAAGAGATAAAACTCAATAATTGCGAAAAACAAAAACGCTGGACATGGGAACGTATTCAGGCTAAATTATTTAAAATCAATATAAAAGGACTTGCATTGGGTCAATATCAAGAGTTGGGGTCGATGTTTTTTAGTCAAACTACCAGTATTTTTATTACTTTTTTAGCAGCAAAATCGGTTATCGATGGTAATATGACAATGGGTATGATGATGTCGTTAACCTATATTATTGGTCAATTAAGTGCTCCAATATCAGAGTTTATCAATTTTGCCCGTGCTTTACAAGATGCAAAAATTAGTTTAGAGCGTTTAGGCGAAATTCACCAAAGAGAAGATGAAGAGGAGCATAGCGATTCGCAAACAAGCTTATTGCCTGAAAATAAAACCATAGAAGTTAACAATTTAAGTTTTAGCTACGATGGTGCCGATAGAAATTATGTACTCGATGATATAAACCTTACAATTCCCGAGCATAAAGTAACTGCAATTGTTGGTGCAAGCGGTTCGGGCAAAACTACCCTTGTGAAATTGTTGTTAGGATTTTACCCACTCAATAAAGGAGAAATTAAAATTGGCGAAATAAGTCTAAAAAATATTAATCCTCATGTGTGGCGTTCAAAAACAGGTGCAGTAATGCAAGATGGATTTATTTTTTCAGATACAATAACTGAAAATATTACTGTTAGTGATGAAACTCCAAATAAAGCGAAATTATTAGAAGCAGTTAAAGCAGCTAATATCCAAGAATTTATTGATGGTTTACCTTTGGGATATAATACTAAGATAGGGCAGGAGGGAAATGGTGTTAGTCAAGGGCAAAAACAACGAATGCTTATTGCTAGAGCTGTTTATAAAAATCCGGAATTTATATTTTTCGATGAAGCTACAAATGCCTTAGATGCTAATAATGAAAAAATTATTATGCAAAATCTAGATGAGTTTTTTAAAGGAAAAACCGTTGTAGTTGTTGCTCACCGCCTAAGTACAGTAAAAAATGCAGATAAAATAATAGTTTTAGATAAAGGGAAAATAATTGAAGAGGGAACTCACGCAGAACTTACAAAAAAACAAGGAGCTTATTATGAGTTAGTTAAAAATCAGTTGGAGCTAGGAAACTAAACTAAAAAATTACCACATAAGGCACATAAGGAAACAAAAGGTTTCATATAAGAACAAAAAAATGGATATTACAAAAGAGTATTTAACCGACTTAACATACAAAGTTAATGGAGCTGCTATTGAAGTTCATAAAATACTTGGTCCAGGTTTATTGGAAAGTGTTTATCATAAGTGCCTTTGTAAAGAACTGACATTAAGAAAAATAGATTTTGTTTCTGAATATCAAATACCATTTAATTATAAAGGATTAGATTTAGATATTTCATTAAGGTGTGATTTATATATTGAAAATATTTTAGTTGTAGAATTAAAATCCTTAGAGACAGTTTTACCTGTGCACGAAGCCCAATTACTGACTTATATGAAATTTTTAAATGCCCCTAAAGGACTTTTAATAAACTTTAATGTATCAAACATATTTAAAGAAGGTCAAAGAACCTTTGTAAATGAATATTATAGAAATTTGCTATAATCTTATGTGAAAACTTATATGCCTTATGTGGTAAAAAAAATGTGTTTAAAAAAAATGGAAAAAGAAATAGAAAAAATAGAAATACGAAGCGAAGAGGTTCAAGAAATACTTGGAAAACCACCACGATGGATAATACGTTGGGGCGTTAGCTTATTATTTATTATGGTTGTAGTTTTGATTATTGGAAGCTATTTTTATAAATATCCCGAAATAATTTCTTCTACCGTAGTTATAAACACCGAAAATATGCCAGCTGTAATAGTAGCAAAAGCGAATGGAAAATTAGAAGAGATATTTGTTTCAGATAAAGAAATTGTAAGCGAAAACAAACCTCTTGCAGTTATTGAAAATGGTGCTATTTTTAGTGATGTAATGTTACTACAAAATCATTTAGATACCATAAAACAACAGCTAATAAGTAATGATATTTTAAACTATTTGCTTCCTGAGAACTTGGTTTTAGGCGAAGTGCAATCGTCGTATATGGCTTTTACTAAAGCATTAAAAGATTACGAAATATATAAAGAGACCGATTTTTTAACAAAAAAAGCCGAAGGATTAAAAAAACAATTATCAAAATATAAATCTCTTTACAACAAACTATCATTACAAACTAAAATTTATAGCGAACAACTCGAAATATCAAATAATCAATTAAAACGAGATTCTATACTTTTAAAAACTTCTACAATTGCCAAAAGCGACTGGGAACGTACTAGAAGTTCTTATCTGCAAACGAAATTATCGTTTGAAAATTCAAAAGTAACACTAAATAATACGCAAATAACAATAGCACAATTAGAACAAAATTTGCTTGAAATTAATCAACAGGGATATGAGCAAAAAAATCAACTTTTTCTATCTCTTCAAACTTCTATTGATAATTTACAAAACCAAATAAATGCGTGGTCGAAAATGTATGTTTTATTATCGCCTATAAACGGAAAAGTAACTTTTGTAAAGTTTTGGAGCAAAAATCAGAATGTGCAAGCTGGCAATGAAGTTTTTTCGGTTGTTCCATCGGGTGAAAGCAAAATTGTGGGCAAAATTAAGCTACCAATAAAAGGTTCGGGAAAGGTAAAAGAGGGGCAGCAAGTAAATATAAAACTTGATAACTACCCATATTTAGAGTACGGAATGGTTATTGGCAATATAAGCTCAGTTTCTCTTATGCCTTCAGAAAATTTCTATTCGGTAGAGGTTAAATTACTAAATGGACTTACCACAAATTACCATAAAAAACTCGCTTTTGGGCAAAATATGCAAGGTACAGCAGAAATAATTACTGAAGATATACGTCTTATTGAACGATTTATACAACCTCTGAAATATATTTTAAATAAATA
>CAZRCF010000285.1:0-3985 GCA_964598505.1 uncultured Lentimicrobiaceae bacterium
ATTCATATTCTGCGATTTGCTAAATTATTATTTCACAAAAATAGGTATTTTTTGTTAAAATGTTTGATTTTTGTTTTTATTAAAATTATATTTGCAGCAATTTATTAACAAATTTTTAAACATAATGAAAACAAAAAAATCGTTAAGTATTATTGTTTTTATTTCTTTGCTTTTAACAATCAATGTATTTGTTAAAGCACAAGGCACAAAAACAAACAATCAAAAAGAACCATTATTTCCTGTTGGCAAAGATGGTAAATGGGGATATATAAACAAAACCGGAAAAATTGTTGTGCCAATTAAATTTGATGATATTGACAAATATAATTACGATGGAGTTTATGAAGGAGATTTAATTGCGGTAAAAATTAATGGTAAGTGGGGCTATTGCGACAAAACCGGAAAAATGGTTATTGAAGCTAAATACTCTTCGGCTGAACATTTTACAGATGGCATTGCAAAGGTTAGCATAAAAGAAAAATCTGATGATTTTGCATTTGCATTTAATGACGATATTGGTACATATATTAATAAACAAGGAAGTATTGTTTTTAGTGGCGAAAAATATAAAGCTACAGGATTACTCGGAACATCATATTTTAGTGATGGATTAATGTGTGTTAAAGGTGAGAATAAAAAATATGGTTTTATTGACACAAAAGGCGTTGAGGTGATAAAATGTAAATTTAATTATGCAAAAGATTTTTCAGACGGACTTGCTGTATTTACAAACGGGAAACTGTATGGTTTTATTGATAAAACTGGAAAAAAAGTAATAGATACTATATATACCGAAGCAAATGATTTCTCTGAAGGTATTGCAATTTGTAAAGACAAAAGTGGTAAAACAATATTTATTGATAAAAAAGGTATGATTGTTGGCAAAACAGATGAAAAATTGAAAAGTAGTTTTTTCTCATTTAGTTATCGGTTTCAAGATGGACTTTTAAAATATGAAAAAGATGGAAAAGTCGGGTTTTTAGATAAAACCGGAAAAATTGTTATTCAAGCAAAATATGATGATGTTCATGGTGTTTCTAATGGACTTATTGGCGTTTGTTTAAATGGCACAAAAAAAGAGAGCACTTTTGGCGGTACTTGGGAAAACGGATGGGGATTTATTGATAAAACTGGAAAAATTGTTATTCCATGCAAGTATAAAAGCTCTATGAGTTTTACCGAAGGTGTTGTTTCAGTTAAAGAAGGCGAAAAATGGGGTATTATGGATAAAACAGGAAAATGGATTATTAAACCAGAATTTGAAGATTACCCCGAAAATTGCAAAAACGGGCTGATAAAAATCAAAGGTAAAAAATATTACAACGGTCAATTTGGCTATATTGATAAAACTGGAAAATGGATATGGCAGATGCCTTATTAAATGGTACACGTTAAAAGGTAAAAGGTACAAGGTAAAAGCGTTGCTATGAGGTTAGTAGAAGTGTAATAAGTTGGAAGCACGTAGTTAGAAGTGGGAAGAAATTTGAAAATAAATTATTATATTACTGTCACAGCAAGCTTGTCAAAGTGAGAAAATGATAGAACTTTGCGTTTTTTTTGCGTTTCCTTTGAGCCCTTTGAGGTAAAAAAACTAGAAGTGGAAAGTGATGTGATAATGAGATGATTAAGATTGCTTAGTGAAACTTAGTGTACTGAGTGATGAAAAAGTTACGAGTAGCTAATAGCTATATGCTAACAGCTAAAAGCTACTCATTACTAAAAAAACAATATACTTAATCACCTATTCAATATTATAAATATCAAAATAGTTTAAAATCTTTTCTTTCGTTTATAAGTTCCGAAACTTGTATTAAATGCTCATGTTTGCCCAAATCAAACCAAAATTCAGATTTATCATCATATCCATTTATTTTTTCTTTTGAAGCAATTTGTAAATAAAATGGAATTATTGAAAATTTCGATTGTTGCTGAAAATAGTTAAATATCTTAGGGTCAATTACATGTATCCCGCTAAAAGCAAAAGGGTGTAAACTTATATTTCTATGGGTTACAATAATTTTTTCATTTGTTTGATTATTTTGCCATCCACATAATAACAAATCATTATCAAAAAGCAAATATCTTGACGATTTTCGCTGACGAATCATTAGAGTTGCAATTGAATCACTTAATATATGATAATTATAAAAATCGAGTAAATTTGAATTAGTAATAATATCAACATTGTAAACCAAAAATGGTTTATTATCATTAAAAAAATGTGCAGCTTTTGCTAATGCTCCTCCAGTATCGAGCAATTGTGAACGCTCATCGCTAATTGTTATTTTCGCACCAAAAGTATTATTTTTCAAAAAATCAATAATCTGCTCGCCAAAATGATGAATATTTACAACAATATCATCAAATCCAAAAGAAACCAATTTCCTAATTGCAATTTCCAAGAGAGTATGTCCTCCAATTTCAACAAGAGCTTTTGGCTTATTATTGGTTAATGGCTGTAAGCGCGTACCCAAACCTGCAGCAAAAATCATTGCTTTCATAGTTGCAAATATTAAGCGAATATTTCTTTATAATCTTGTTCTCTATGATATAAAACTACATTTACATTATATTTTGCTTTTATATATCGGCTTGCTTTTTCGGCAAAAAACACCGATCGATGTTGTCCGCCAGTGCAACCAAAATTTATTTGCAAACTTGTAAAACCTCTTTCAATATAGTTTTGCAAACTAATATCTATCAATCCATAAACATTATTAAGAAAATCGTCAACCTCATTTTTATCTTTTAAAAAGTTGACTACTTCACTATCCATTCCCGTTTTATCTTTATATTCATTATATCTGCCAGGGTTTGGCAAAGCACGACAATCGAAAATAAAACCACCTCCATTCCCACTATCATCAGTTGGCAAACCTTTTTTATACGAAAAACTATTTACCGAAACAGTTAAAGTGCTTGGTGTAACAGCAATTTTCATTAATCGTTCATTTATGGTTAATTCTTTAAGAATTACCGATAGGGTGTTAAGTTTTAGTGGTAGTTTATCATTTTTCAATAGCCATTCAATATTTTTTAAAGCGAATGGAATGCTTTGTAAAAAATGTGTTTTATTTTCATAAAAACCCCTAAATCCATAAGCGCCAAGAGCTTGCATAATTCTTATAAATACAAATCCATAATAATACAATTCAAACTCTTTTCTGTTTATTGGAATTATTTTTTCTAACTCATCAATATAATCGTTCAAAAGTTCGATGCGAATTTCTTGGGGCAAATCGGCTTTGGCATCGTACAAAAGCGAAGCAATATCATACTGTAAAGCTCCTTTTCGTCCACCTTGATAATCGATAAAATATGGCTCGTTTTTATATAACATTATATTTCTCGATTGAAAATCGCGATACATAAAATAATCACTATCGGCTTTTAGCAAATATGCGGTAAGTGTATCAAAATCATCTTCTAAACTTTGCTCATCGAAAGGAATTTGTGCTAATTTCAGAAAATAGTATTTAAAATAATCTAAATCCCACATCATCGATTGTTTATCAAATTTATTGCGAGGATAGCAATAATCATAATTTAGACCTTTGTTTCCTTCAATTTGAAAATGTGGTAATAATACAACTACTTTTTTATAGTATTGTTTTGCATTTTCGGGAAAATTTCGGTTTGTGCGATTTTTAATTAAAAAGCTATACAAAGTTTCATCGCCTAAATCTTCCAGTAAATATATATTTTTATCTAAATCGCTTTCAAAAATATCTGGAACTGGTAATTTTTTATATCGAAAATGTTTTGTAAATTCAATAAATGCTCGATTTTCTTTAAAATCTTTATTATAGGCTCCAATTGCACTTTTAAACGCACCTGAAAGGCGAATATAACAGCGACTCGAACCCGAAAGTGGTAAATATTCAATGTTATCAGCTTCATGATTCGACCATAAACGAAATTGTTCTCTTAATAATTTTTCAAACTGTTCCAAAATGATAGTGTTTTTTTACAAAATTACAAAAAA
>CAZRCF010000286.1:0-3980 GCA_964598505.1 uncultured Lentimicrobiaceae bacterium
AAGCATTTATTGCTCATTGTGGTATGTTTAACCTCGAAAGTTGGTATGGTACAACCGAAGAATTGTTTTTTACAAATCACGATTTAGGAGGTGCTTTCTACGACAAAAATCGACCAAAAAGTTACGATTTTTCTCCACATCGTTTTATTGGAAATTGGGATACACCAATATTAGTAATTCATGGCGGAAAAGATTTCCGTATTCCGTATACTGAAGGAATGCAGGCATTTAATGCTGCTCAAGTTAAAGGAATTCCAAGTAAATTTTTATTCTTCCCCGAAGAGTCGCATTTTGTTTTAAAACCTCAAAATTCAATACTTTGGCAACGCGAATTTTTTAAATGGTTTGATACTTATTTAAAATAAAAGTTAATTGCTATAATATTTAATAGGTTAATTTATGAGACAATTTTTTACAAGAATTTGTTTGTTTATAATTTTTGCAGTATTTGCAATTAACACACAGGCTCAATGCCCATGGAGTAGAGCTAATTGTAAAAATGGATGTGGTAGATTTACTGATGATAATAAAAATGGTTTTTGTGATTACTCTGAGTTGCAGGAATCAAAGCAAAAAGATACAGCTAAGGCTTCAGATTTTGTTGTTAAACATAAAGCTAAAGATAATAAAACTTTCAAAAAAGTTGTTAAATCAAAAGTTAACACAGATGAAATAAAAAGTAATGTAAACAAGTCAAATGATAAGTCATTGTATGTTGATGACAGCATAAAAAAGATAACAATTGTAAAGCCAAATGAAGCAATTCAAAATAATGATAAAAAAGGAAAGCCTTATAGTTTAATTTTTATATCTTGTTTAACCGTAGGTTTATATGTTTTTTCGTTATCGGCAATTAGATTAGGTTTATTTAAAAAGAGGATACACCGAAGAATTTGGAATATTTTATTGCTAATAACGTTTTTAGCTTCCTGCTTATTAGGATTTTTTTTAGTTATTCAAATTAATTATAGTATTGTAATTAATTGGTATTTATCATTTTTACACTGGCATGTAGAATTCGGAATAGCAATGACAATTATCGCCGTAATTCATATTTTTTGGCATTTAAAATACTTTAAAAATATTTTGAAAAATAAAAAATAAATTGCTATTACTTTATTCAACAACAACTTCGCTTATATCAGGTTTTTCGGGGAGATATTTAATATTTATGTTTTTATAAGTTGGGAATTTGCTTACTAAAGCGTCTTTTACATAATATTTATCTTCAACTTTGTATGAATATTGAATATATTTTTTAGTGCTATCGCTATTATAATATGTGCGTTGTACAACTCCTTCGGCAATTTCAAAATTGCTTTTTAGTAGCTTTTCGGGGTTGCTTTCATTATGCCAAATCCAAAATGCAGGTATTGAAACTGCAACCAAAATAGATAAACCATAAAGTGTTTTTACAAAACTATTTCTATTATATGGAAATAAAATTGTGTAAATAAAAAGTTGAAAAACGGCTATTATTCCAAGTACAATAAATAAAAAACAAAAAACCATAAAAATATAATACCAAGTTGCATGAACATAATTTGCAATAATTAGAGGCAAAGCACCAATAATTATTGCCATAAAAGCCTTTGCCCATTGTTTTGAATTATTTTTCATTACTTAAAATGTATATTTTATTTTTTTAATTGATATAAAATTTATCCAATAATATGAGGTATAAATCGACTTAAATTATCAGTAATTCGAGTCTTTGTTTCTCTAATTCCAATACCAGCAGGCTCGCAACCAATTACCCATGAGCCAATTACAGGATAATTGCCTAAAAATTGTGGAAGTTCATAATATTGTTGATAAATAAAACCCTCTTCTCCGTAGTCGCCTGTGCTTTCTTCAATAATACTGCCATATTTTACTATCGAAATATTAGCACCTTCGCGCGATAGAATTGGTTTTTTTACATATTCATGTTGCAATGGAGATGAATCGAAATATGCTGCAAGCAAATTTGGATGGTTTGGAAACAGTTTCCAAAGAATTGGTAAAATTGCTTTATTTGAAAGTATCATTTTCCAAGCTGGTTCAATCCAAACTGTTTTTTTTGTATCAAGCAAAATATTAGTTGCAAATTGTTCGTGAGTCATCCATTCCCAAGGATATAACTTAAAAATATTAGTGATTGGAAATTCTTCCATATCAACAAAATAACTATATTGACTATTCCAACCGATGTCCTCAATAAATACAAATTCGGTTTCTAAACCAGCCTGCATAGCACAATCACGCATATATTCAACGGTTGTTAAATCTTCGAGTGTATCTTTTACACAAGCAAAATGGATTTTCCCATTATTCAAGTAAGGTTTTAATGTTTTCCAATATTCAACTAATTTTTCGTGGATTGAGTTAAACTGGTCGGCACCTTTTTGCACATCTTCGAGCCAATACCATTGAACAACACCGGCTTCAAAAAGCGAAGTAGGAGTATCGGCATTAAATTCCAACATTTTTGGTGTATTAATTCCATCGTAAGCAAAATCGAATCGTCCATAAATTGATGGCGCATCATTATCCCATGAGCGCTCAATCATAGGAATAAATTCAGGATTAATATGAAATTGAGAATATAGTTTGTTGTCAATAACATATTGTACCGCATCAAGACAACGAGCAAAAAGCTCTGTAGTGGCTAATTCTAAAACATCAATTTGCGATGTATTAAATTGATAATAAGCACTTTCGTCCCAATATGTATCTTCAAGTGTGTGAAATCCGAAACCAATATCTTCTACACGTTTTTTCCAGTCTTGTCTTAATGTTGAAGCAATTCTACGCATAATTTATTATTATAAATAAGTTCACTATAAATTAATAGCGATTTTGTAATTTTTATCGTTTACAATTTACCACGTACCCTTTACCGTGCAACGTGCACCATATCAACTGCTAACTTTTGTACCACTTCCAAACCCACCACGCGAAACATGTGGCGAAGCATTTTTCGAGAATTGATTAGATTCGTAACCGGCATGTCTATATCTGTTCATTCCCATCATCATAAAACCATAAGGGATAAAGTGATAATAGCCAAAACCTCCGTGAGTTCGAGTGTATTTACTCGTTGAATCGCCACGAATGTGCATTCTACTTTCGGGTTCTTTTGGATTGCTACATGCACTTACCAAACCGGCAACAAATATAAGTTTTATAATTTTAGATTTTTTCATAGTTCATTATTTTACAGTTATAAAAAACTCATATTCTTTAGGTAAAGTTGCACTTTTTGTATTTCCTTGCTCGTCTTCAATCTCTTCTGTTTTAAAACCAGGGAAAGGCAGTGTGTCGGTATGAGTAATAGTTTTTACGTTTTGCCCTTTTAAATAAACATTCTGTTTTGAAATTAACAAGACAGCGGTGTCGGCAAGGCTTTGCGTTTCTAAAGTAATTTCAATTGATTGATCTTTAGTTATTTCTGTTACAGCTTTATCATCAGAACAACCAAAAATGATTATTGACAAAACTAAGATGCTAAAAAATAATAGATGCTTTTTCATAAAAATTTGTTTTTCTTGTGCGAAAATAATGAAAATTATGTATTTATTAAGAATACAAAGTTATATTATTTATTGAATTAAATTGATATTTAATTTATTTTTATGTACGATAAACATAGAATCCTAACAATAATATGATTATGCAACATTTTAAATTTGTACTTTCAAATGGAAACAATTGGGAAAGTTTTTTTGAAAAAATTATACTTATAAAACAAGCGTTAAAGCATCAAGATAAAAAAAATCGAAAAAAAATTAAAAAATATTTGGAGATTAAAAATAAAGTTGTAATTTTGCAGTCCCAAATGTGAGGGAAATATCACAAAGTTCTTTGAATTAATGATGAGACAACAGAAAGCAAATGTCCTGAAGATTTCAATAAATGATTTCAATCGACGATAACAGCCAGAACAAAACTTAAGATTATATACAATGGAGAGTTTGATCCTGGCTCAGGATGAACGC
>CAZRCF010000287.1:0-3972 GCA_964598505.1 uncultured Lentimicrobiaceae bacterium
CTATTAAAGGCGAATTTGAACTACAATTTAATCTTTGTTGTAAAACAATTTTACCGGTAATATCAATTAATTCGATTGAAATAGTTTCATTTTTATTTGATAGAATATTTACAAAAAACGATTCTTTTGCTGGATTTGGAGTAATTGAGTAATCTATGATATTTTCAATATTATTAATACCTATATTGTTGTTTTTTACTTTAATTATTCCATAATATGGTATTTTATTATATGCAGATGCAATAACATTAATTGTATCAATATTATTTATCGCTGTAAAAGAAATATTTGCGGAATCATTATTTATTATTCCTGTGCCAATAAGTTGATTATTAAGTTTTAGTGAAACTCGAGCACCATTTAAAGGAGAATAAACAGTAACATTATTTGAACCAATAATAATTTGGTCAGGGTGTGTAACAGTAAAGGAAGTTGCTTGATTAGTTCTTACCATTAATGAAGGATCACCAAAAAGATTCCAAGTATCCATAGTGTTAATAGCTGCATTAGTGTATGTGTCATTCATAGCCATGCATCCATTCATAGTAATTCCACCAAAAGTTCTTTTGATGTTAGAAGTATATGCTTCTGATAAAATATCATTCATTTCATCTTGCCCTTTCATTGGTGGATCCCATGGTTGGCTAATTGACGACATTAAAGCTGCAACAGCACCGATATGTTTACCATTATATGTAGCACGAGTCCACTTTTCGGCAAAACAAGTTTGCGAAGTAAAATCACCGTTATAACATGCCACAGAAATAATAAATGGACATTTTGATTCATTTTGTAAAGCGTCAATATTTGAATTAGAAAAGCCGGTTGTTCCCCATACATTATAATTTCCATGACCGGTATAATTTATTACCCCAACACCACTATTTATGGCATTTGAAACCATATTTATAGTAGGATTACCAATAGAATCAACACCACCAGCATTATTACCATCATACAATTCAGCTACATTTGTATAATTGTATCCCATTAATTTGCTACGGATAATGCGTAAATGCTCCCAGTCGTACTCATTGTTATCACCTGGTCCTTGATTTGACGCAATACCTATACCTGTTTTCAACCAATCGCCACTTGCTGGATTTGTTTCATAAGTAATTGTTCGTTCAACCATAGTATTAACTTGTGATTCTGTTTCGGCAGAAAAACGACCTACAAAAATGTCAGGATAATGATCATCGCCGGCTAAGTACGAATAAGTATTATCGGAGCCAAACTGTGAATAATCAATATTTAACATATTGGTTGGCACTTGAGCGTGATCACCAACGAGAAGCACATATTTTAAATTATTAGTATCAAATTGATTTTGAATATATGCTTTTATTGAAGTCGCATCTGCTCCAATTGTACTAACTGCAACAATAGTTGTAGTAATGCCCATATCTAATTTATGTTGAACAAAAGGTTCCATTGAAGACAAAAACGCATCATGGCATATTATCAACATCTTACCTTCTTCATTTACAGAAGTATATTTTGTAGATTTAAAATTTGCAAAATGGCGTTTATATATTTCTGAAAATTCATTGTCAAAAGGTTTATCTGTTAAAACTTCATTTTCGCCTTTTACAGAAGGTAAAAAATCAACACGAACAAAAATTTCTGAATAAATTCGTAGTTTTTTTAAAACAGGGTTGTATTGAGTAATATTAGCATCTAAAGCTATTCCTCGTGTATTTCTGATAATATATGGCGAAGATGTTTTTATTAATTCTTTTGGATAAAATTCATTTTTATTATAGCTTTCGCCAAACTCATAAGCAATATTTTTTGGATCAACACTTCTTAGTAAATTTCCTTTTGAAGGTGCTAATAAAACATTATCAATATCGATATATTGACTTGATAATACTTTTGAATTATAATTACCATTTGATGGAAGCATAATTGAAGCTACCATTTTAAGAACATCGGGAGTTGATTTTTCTAGTAATTGATAGGCGTTTTTTGCTCTTATTAAATTTGCATCGCCTAACGAAGTTGATACATTTTCAAAGTGAGATTCATTAAACGAAAATTTTACAGTAACACCTTTATTGTCTGATGATAATATTGTAACCTTATTTTGGCTATAAGCAGTAAAATTTAAAAAAAGCAGTACTACTATTGTAATAATTTTATATTTTTTCATTTTATAATTATTGAAAAAAAACCGCACTCAAAAAGCACGGTTTGATGATATTTATTAATATTTTATTTTATAACAGAAAATCGCTGTACACTTACTGATTTATTTGTTTTAATAGAAACATAATACAAACCACTTTGCATATCGTTTGTATTTAAAGTATAATTATTTGTTCCTTCGAATTGATTTTTATTCTCAATTATTTTTTTAATTAATCTGCCATTTCCATCAAAAATATCGATTGAAACATTTTGATTACAAGTGAGTGAATATGAGATATTTAAAATTGAATTTGTAGGATTCGGGTAAAGCAAAACTCTGTTTAAATCTGCATTAATATTGCAAGCCGAATAATCTACTTGATAAGGAGGTAAAACAATGTAATCAATCCAAGCACAATCAGAACCTGTAGAAGTTCCAACATCTTTTGTATATATCCATTTAAGTGTATGAATTCCTGCACTTATTGGATAATTTGCTCTTTCCCAATTCATATCTCCCGACCACTGTTCTTTTATTTCACTATCAATATAAAATTGCAGAAAATCGTAAGTAGCTTCGCTTGAAACCTTGCGATAAAATGAAATACTATCATTTGAAAGCACATTTAAAGTGATTGATAAAATTGAATTTTGTCCATCAGAAATTACACCTGATTTAGCGCAATAAATACCTTCATAAGGCTCAGTGTTTGATATAATCCATGGCTGACTTCCTTCATTATTAATCCAATTATGTTTTGTTAAACCGGCAGTTTCAAAATCTTCGGCAATTATACCAATATGAAAATAAATTGCCATTTGGTTTTGATAATTGCCATTTGAGAGTACGTAATCAAATTTTACAATTGATGGATTTGCTATAGTATTGTCAAAAGTTACTTCAAAAGTTGCATTTGCATTATTTGAAATATCAACTGAGCCAATTGTTTGTGTTGGTGATGTTATTGTAACACCCAAAGCAGATGTTGTTAATAGACCTGTTGTTGTTGGGGCTATTGCATGACCAATATTTTTGCCCGAAATTGTAATTTGAACTGTTTCGCCTGGTTCTATTCTGTTGTTATTATTTCCAGTGGCATCATTTACAAAATATCCATTTATTTCAAATTTTGGTGCATTAATGATTTTATTAATTGTTGTGTTCCAAGTATGCGAATCGCTATCTGTAATTTGCAAGTTAAAAGTTACAGATTCGCCATCAGGTATATTGTTAGCAACATTAAAACGAAATGCATTTGTTTTATTTACTGTTGTACCAGTTACAATATTTCCATAAGTTTCTATACTATCAGTCATTGTAATAAACGAAGATGAAGTTGTTAGTTTTGCTTGAACATTATTAGCTGTTGCTAATCCAAAATTCTTTAAAGCAACATTAAAATCAACTGTTTCGTTAAAATCTATCTGATTATTATTGTTTCCTAAAGGGTCAACTATTTCTTCAGCATTAAGGTAAACATAAGCTCCAGAAGGAGTTTGAACGTTTATAGTTCCAAAATATGGTTGTTTGTTTTGAGCTGTAATAACAATATCAGCAGTACCTGCAGTAGTTAAATTTGTAAGAGGAACGTTTGCAATACCAGTTGCATCTGCAAAAGTTGCTCCAATTAAAGTTCCTGACATTGTTATAGCAACATAAGAATAAGGAGTTGTAGTTACCGAAATATTTGTAAAACCAATTGGTATAACTGGAATATATGAAGCTGTATTAATTGTTGGTACACCAATATAAGGCATTAATGAAGGATCGCCCATTAAATGGTAAATTTCCCAATAATATTTTTTTGTGCTGGAATTTGACATCATTACTGCTAAATT
>CAZRCF010000288.1:0-3947 GCA_964598505.1 uncultured Lentimicrobiaceae bacterium
ACTGAGGTTCTGTGTTAATTTCCAAATTATTTTTGATTTATTTTTCGATTATTATTATTTTATTATTAATTTTGTAGTAACCCAAAAGAAGAACTTTTAAGCTCCCAATAAACTATATTACAACCTTCTAAGCTGCTTTAATGCTTTGATAATTATCAATATACATTGTATCGTTCTTCCACAATGAATACATTAGAACCAATAATTTTCTACTTACTGCCGTAATTCCTATTTTACTTTTCTTTTTTTCTTTTATTATCCTTTCGTAAAATAATTTATTTTGAGTACTGTATTTAATTGATGTTAATGCCGGAAAATAGAGTGCTGCTCTTATATGACTATTGCCCTTTTTGCTTATTTTGCTTTTACCTTTCCATTTGCCCGATTCGCATTCTCTAACATCTAACCCGGCATAACTGCACAATTGCCTTGAATTTTGCATTAAAGCAAAACCATTAGTTTCTGCCATTACTATTATGGCAGTTACTTCGCCTATGCCTGGGATAGAAGTTAAAATATCTAATTTTGCTTTTATTTTAATATCCTGTTTCGCTTTTTCTTTAAATTCGTTTTCTATTGCCAAAATATGTTTGCCCATCAAATTTATTAATGAATTTAACCGCTTTAAACTCTTTTTATTAGGCTGATAGTTATGATTTAAAGCATGTAAATTGTTTTTAAACTGTGTGCAAATTTTAATCAATCTACCTCTTTCTCTTGTTAATTCCTTAAGCTCTTTGTAAATAGGCTCCGATGGCTGCCAGTCTCTAAGTTTACGCTCTACACCTAATCTGCCCAAAGCTTTTGAATCTAATTTGTCGGTCTTGGATTTAATATCCAAACTTTCGGCAAACTTTTTAGCTTTATTTGGCAGCACAACATGTACAGTATATCCTTGAAGAAACAAATAATAGGCTATCGGTTCATAATAAACACCGGTTGCTTCCATTGTGTAATGACACTCTTGTAATTCAGGACAAACATCTTTTTGCCATTGTTCCATCTCTTTAAATCCTTTTTCGTTGTTCTTAAAGTCTTTACTCTTTACGTGTTTAATCTCATAATCAACGTTTAATAACGTTATTGTTGCCCAAAAGGTATCCATTGAAATGTCTAATCCTGCGTTTTTTTTAACAATTTGTTCCATCTTAATTTTTTTAATTTGTGATTAAAATTGGAAACTCTTCATAGTCCTCTCTCGTTTTTTTATACGAACTTGCTTATTATAACAGTTCTAAGTTCTTTGTTCGGACTTATAAGAGGTAGTTAGATAGGGACTATTTCTCAGTAAGAATATCGTTCTTGACGTATTTACCTGTCAATGTTCTCCTATCTATCTCCAATTTACTATTGCTAATATACAACATTACCAACGAAATTGACCCTCAAATTATTTCACTTTGCAAACATACGAGCTTGTCGAAGTATTGTCGAAGCCCTTTTTAAAATGATTAAATCCTTTGTGTAACTTTGTGTAATAGCTATACCACAAAAAGACACAAAAGACACAAAAATCTTTAATTGCTTAATAAATCTTTAATATTATTGTAAAAACAGAATTAAATTTTATATTCTTTTTATTTACTCATACATTTCTGAAGACTATTTCTCCAATGGGGAATATTTATATTAAATGCGTGTTTAATTTTAGCTTTATCTAATACGCTATAAAAAGGGCGTTGAGCTTTAGTAGGGTATTCTTCGGATAAAATAGGTATTATTTTACAATTTAAGTTTGCAATTTGAACAATTTCGGTTGCAAAATCGTACCAGCTACAAACGCCTTCGTTTGAATAATTAAATATTTCAACATCTTTTATATCTTTTAATGAAGGAATAATATCTACAATACTTTTGGCTAAATCAGCTGCATAAGTAGGAGTTCCTATTTGATCGAAAACTACATTTAAGGTGCTTTTTTTATTTGCATGATTTAAAATTGTTTTCATAAAATTATTTCCAAATTTTGAATAAAGCCACGATGTACGAATTATTATACCATTGCAACAAGATAATATCATTTCTCGCTCACCTTTTAATTTTGTTTTGCCATATATTGAAATGGGATTGGTTAAATCGGTCTCTTTATATGGATTACAGCTTATTCCATCATAAACATAATCAGTAGAAATATGAATTAATTTAATATTATTTTCAAAAGATAGTTTTGCTATGTTATTAATAGCATCTGCATTAATCAAATATGCCAAATACATTTCATCTTCAGCTTTATCAACATTAGTATATGCTGCACAATTGATTATAATATCTGGTTTTATTAAAAGAATACTTTTTTCAAGTAAATTGTAATCTATAATATCAATTTCATCAACATCTGTAAAAACAAATTCGTTTATGTTGTTTTTTGCAATTTCTTTAAACTCAGAACCCAATTGTCCATTGGCACCAGTTACTAATATTTTAATTTTTTTATTCATTAAATTCAATATTCATTTTTGCCGATTATATCTTTTTAAAATAACTAATAGTTTTTATCAAACCTTCTTGTAATTGAATAGAAGGTTCCCAATTAAGAACATCTTTAGCAAGTGTAATATCGGGTTTGCGTTGCATTGGGTCGTCGGAAGGTAGTGGCAAATGAATAATTTTTGATGAAGACCCTGTAAGTTTTATAGTTAATTCTGCAAGTTCAAACATCGAAAACTCGTTTGGATTTCCAACGTTTATTGGTCCTATAATATTATCGCCTGTGTTCATCATTTTTATCATTCCATCGAGTAAATCGTCAACGTAACAAAAGCTACGAGTTTGCTTGCCATCGCCATAAATTGTAATATCTTCACCTTTTAATGCTTGAATAATAAAATTTGATACCACACGCCCATCATTTGGGTGCATTCGTGGTCCGTAAGTATTAAAAATTCTAATTATTTTTATTCTAACATTGTTTTGTTTATGATAATTAACAAATAGCGACTCGGCACAACGTTTTCCTTCATCGTAGCACGAACGTTCGCCAATAGGATTTACATTTCCCCAGTATGATTCAATTTGAGGATGAATACTCGGATCTCCATAAACTTCACTCGTTGATGCTTGTAATATTTTTGCCTGAATTCGTTTTGCCAACCCAAGCATATTAATAGCTCCCATTACAGAGGTTTTAATTGTTTTTATGGGATTATATTGGTAGTGAATTGGCGAAGCCGGACAAGCTAAATTATAAATCTCATCAACTTCAATAAAAAAAGGCATAGTAACATCATGACGAACCAATTCGAAATACGGATTACTCAATAAATGAGCAATATTTGCTTTTTGTCCGGTAAAATAATTGTCTAAACAAACAACTTCGTTTCCTTCATTTAAAAGTCGTTCGCACAAATGTGAACCCAAAAAACCAGCACCACCGGTAATCAATACTCTTTTTTTCATTTTTAATATTTGTTCGATATTATAAATTTACTATAAAACCATACAAATTTAATAAAATATTTTCGAGTTTTTTAAAAAAGAATTTTTTAGATTGGAAATAATAGTTTTTGATTCTGTTTTATAATTTCAAAAGTAACTATTTTTCTTTAAACTGCAAAATAAGTTTTTTTACCGCTAAGCCAGCAAAGGAAACGCAGAGAAGACGCAAAGTTTTCTAAAGCTGTTAGCTTTTAGCAACTTGTAACTCTTAACTTTTTTACCGTTAAGACGCTAAGACGCAAAGTTTTTACCAGTCACCGCGAAACATTTACCATGTACCAGATTTACTTACTACTTATTACTTACTTATTATCACATCAACAAATCAACAAATCACCACATCATCTTATTGCTTCTCGCTTTTTACTTTAATATCTCAAAATCCATAATTACCGGTTGATGGTCGGAATATGAAAATCCTAAATCAATAGTTTTTACTGAAATTGATTTTACGTTGGGCGAAACTAAAAAATAATCAATTGTAGTAGTTTTATTTACCCCTTTTACAAATG
>CAZRCF010000289.1:0-3946 GCA_964598505.1 uncultured Lentimicrobiaceae bacterium
TTTCTAACAAATTTGCAATTGGCACAGAATTGAATTATGCCTATAATAATTATATTATTAATAATTATATGGATGTTGGAAATATTGATATTGCCCCGAATGGTTTTTATAAAAGTAAAATAAATACACAATCACTAAATATTCCATTATTTTTTAGATTTAAGACCAAAAATAACTGGATTTTTCAATTAGGATTTGGGGTTACATATATTTTAAATTCAAATAGTCATGTTGATTTTGTCTTATTTGATAGGTCAAATATTAATGAAGGGTTTACTACAGTTGTAACAAAAAAAGATTGTTTAAACAAAGACTTTAATAATTTCATAAACATTACATTTGGAAAAGGATTTTCTATTGGAAAGGCAAAAATGTTTACTGAAATTTATTACGAAAAAGCATTTCAAAACTATACTTTTGAACACAATGGCATAAAATCTGAATTCAATTATATTTACAAGTTAAATCCACAACATTTAGGATTAAAAATTGGAATTGAATTATAAAAATATCATGAAAATACTTTGTGTGAAATCCCCAAACTTCGCAGCATATAATTTTTAGTTTATGACTTCAATATAGTTGTCAAAAAGATTAATATTGATCAAAATATATTACCTTTAGACAACTTTTAACAAATTTTTATTGTCTATTACAAAAGTTAATTTAATGAACTTTATTATTAAAAATATTTCAATATCAATTTTGTTAATATTTATAATTAACACATCCTTGTATTCACAAAAAAGTTTCTTTAAAAGTGCTGATAACTTTATAGTTCTTAGCCCTATATTAATGCGTAATACTAGCGATGGAGGATGGGTTACAGTTACATCAACGCCTACTTTTAATTCTAACAATGACTATAAAGGCATTCTTGTAATAAAATATTCAAAATGCTCAACAATTGAGTGGAGTAAATATTTTTATTATAGCTACACACCAATTGCAATTTCTGATTTTATTATTGAAGCTAACGGAAATATAATGATACTTGGGTATAGCTGTTTTTTTGATTCTTGTAGTATTAATTTAATATATTTATCACCTGATGGCAATATTATATGGAACAAGCGAGGAGGAGGAGGAACAAGTTCGGCTATTTTTATTTTTGCATATTCAATTGGAAAAACCGATGATGGCAACTTTTTTATATATGGAATTGAGAATTTATCAAATTATATTATAAAATTTAATTCAAATTGTAGTGTTATTTGGAGTAATAAATATTTTGAAAATCCAATATGGGGTGAAGCCATAGCAGTTGAATCGGGGAATATACTTGTTCGTTCCGGCAACTTAATATACAAGGTAAATTCGTCAGGTTCTATGATTTGGGCTAAACGTTTTTCAGGATTACAATATACTTGTAAACCTATCATCAATAATAATGGTTATACTTATGTAAATTATCCATCATCGGCAGCTGATAATAACTGTTTTGCATTTAATATAAACACATCGGGAGAAATAATGTCTATTGGCACTGCATTTTCGGGAAACAGTGTTGGTAAAATAAAAAAATTAGATAACGGTAACTTATTGATTATTGGAAATTCTAAAGATGATTTTGGCAATTATAAAGCAGTATTAATTGAAACTACTTTAAATGGTACTATTGTTAGTCAGCGATTAATTGAAAATATAAATGCCGGAGCAATTAATAATGGTTATGATTTTATTACTCTTAACGATAACTCGTTGGTAATTTCAGCAGCAAACATTAATGACAGTAAATTATTTTTAATAAAAACTGATGAAAATCAAAATTTGCTATGTGGAGAACGAACAATAAATAATACAAATACTGCACCATTTTTAGATGCAAGTAGCGAATTAAGTTTTTCGCAACCATTTAGTGTTTCATTTGGAAATATTGCTATTAATGTAAAAAATGTTACAATAAGCGAAACCTCATATTGCTTTATTCCAAATACAATGAATCTTAACCTTGGAAACGACACAACTATTTGTGCCAAACAGACAATAGTTTTAAAAAGTAATATTTTGGGCAATTACTCTTATTTATGGTCAACAGGCGAAACAACACCCCAAATTACTGTTTCTAATGAAGGTACTTATTGGTTAAGAGTAATTGGCTGCGATACTGTTGCGGATACAATAAGAATAAAGTACACACCGCCTTTTGCAATAAATTATAAAATATCACCTTTGTCGATAAACTTAGAGGAAAGCATTTTGTTTACAAATTATTCGTTAGGATACACCAATTATTACTGGGAAACAGGCGATGGAAGCGAATATACTCAAAATGAATTTGAACATATTTATATAGATTATGGTTATTTTTATCCCATTATTTATTATACCGATTCTTTTAATTGTAAATTTTCAGACACATCAAAGGTAGAAGTTAAATTTTTCACAATTTATATTCCCAATTCCTTTTCTCCAAATGAAGACGGATTGAATGATATTTTTGATATTAAAGGAGAAGCTATTGAATCATATAAACTTTATATTTATAATAGCTGGGGACAACTAATTTTTAAAAGCCAAAACGAAGGATGGAATGGAAAATCAAACAATAATCTTTGTCAAGAAGGAGTTTATAATTACATAGTTGAAATAAATGATATATTTGGCAGATATTTAGAAAAAAAAGGAAATGTAGTACTTATTAGATAAAAAAATAATATTTACTTTTAGTTTTTCGATTCAAAAAATGCTCATCATATTATTCAAATTAAATTGCAATAACAATTTTATAAATTATTATAAATTAATTGATTTTTAATTATAATTGCTTTACCTTTGAAAGTTGTTTTTTAAATCAAAAAACAACTTTTTTAATTAATAATAATTTATAAAACGAAAACAATAAAAAAAGGGGGGATCAATGCAAAACAAAAAATTAATATTTATTGCAGTGCTAATTATTAGTTTTAATTTTTCAGGACTAAAAGCACAGGAGAGTGTTAATGCTTCGGGTGGCAATGCTATCGGTATTGGTGGTAATGCGAGTTATTCTGTAGGACAAGTTGTTTACACTACAAGCACAGGAACAAATGGCTTTGTTGTTGGAGGTGTTCAACAACCTTATGAAATTTCAGTAGTTATTGGAATAAATGAAAATGAGAACATCAACCTTAATTATTCCGTATATCCAAATCCAACATCAAATAATCTTCAATTAAAAGTTGAAAATGAAAATTTAATCGATTTTAGTTATCAACTTTATGATATTACCGGGAAACATATTGATAATAAAAAAATCGAAAATAATCTAACTAATATAGATATGAGTTATCTTGTATCTGCTACTTATTTTATAAAAGTAATTCAAAGAAATAAAGAATTAAAAACATTTAAAATACAAAAAAGGTAAAAGGAAAAAGGAATAAAGTATGGGTATAGAGAGATTTGAAGATATTATTGCTTGGCAAAAGGCAAAATTATTAACAATTAATATTTACACTATTTTTAACGATAGCAAAGATTTTGGTTTTAAAGACCAAATTCAAAGAGCATCAATTTCAATTATGAACAATATTGCAGAAGGATTTGAACGAAAAAGCAATAAAGAATTCAAACAGTTTCTATATATAGCAAAAGGTTCATGTGGCGAAGTGCGTTCAATGCTTATAATTGCAAATGAACTTAAAAAAATTAACACCTCTGAATTTGAAACTTTATTTTCTCTTTCCATAGAAATATCAAAAATATTATTTGGATTAATCAATAAATTATAAATTAAATAAATAAAATTATTATGAACACAAAAATTAAAAATCTATTTAAAACAGCATTACTACTTGCAACTTTAACCTTGTACCTTGCACCTGTTTGGGCACAAAGTCCTGAAAAAATGAGTTATCAAGCAGTAATTCGTAACAGTAGCAATGCTTTGGTCGTTTCAACAACTGTTGGAATGAGAATTAGTATTCTTCAAGGTTCTGAAACGGGAACAGTTGTATATACCGAA
>CAZRCF010000290.1:0-3945 GCA_964598505.1 uncultured Lentimicrobiaceae bacterium
AAACTTTATATAAAAATAATAAATAATAAAATAATAAGTTTATGAAAAAAATCGCAATTGTCTTAATAATTTTGATTGTTACAATGTTTACTGCAAATGCTCAATGGCAGCAAACAAATGGTCCTTATGGTGGAGGTATTCGTTCAATATCGGTAAGTGATACTAATATCTATGTAGTAACTCTTGACGGAGGATTATATTTGTCTACTAATAATGGAGGAAACTGGGTCCAAATAAATAATGGGATAGATTTATTTATTAATACAATAGCCATAAGTGGTACAAATATTTTTGCAGGGACTAATCATGGTTTATGCTTATCAACCAGTAATGGAGGAAACTGGGTCCAAATAAACAATGGTTTGCCAGCAAATGTTTGTATAAAAAAAATAATTATAAGTGGTGCAAATATTTTTGTGGTAACTTATGATACATATGGTATATATGGAAATGACGTTTTTTTATCTACAAATAACGGTACATTATGGAATGAACTAAATACTGGTTTCTCAGCAAATACTGATGTTTCCTCTTTTGCTATAAGCGATACAAATATTTATATTGGAACTAATATTGGAATGTTTTTATCAAGTAATAATGGTGCTAATTGGACTGCTATTAATAATGGATTAACAAATACTAATATATCTTGTTTAACAGTAGAAGGAATAAATATTTTTGCTGGATCCCAAGGAGGAGGAGTTTTTTTATCAAGTAATAATGGAGCAAGTTGGAATGCAATAAATAATGGATTAGCAAATAATTATATTTCTTCAATTGCTTCAAATGGAGCAAATATATACACTGTAAATAATCAGGGAAGTATATTCTCATCTAATATTAATATTATAGATTGGAATATCATTAATAATGGTTTAGAAAATTCTTATGCTAATTATATAACAATAAATGGAATAAATATTTTTGCTGGAACAAATAACGGAGTATATTATTCTAATAATAACGGATCGAACTGGTCAGCTATAAATAATGGAATTAAAAAGACCATTCATTCAATTGCATTAAATGAAACAAGTATTTTTTCTATTACTGATGGAAATAGATTACACTTTTCTTCAGATAGTGGAACAACTTGGACCGATATAACAAGTAATTTCCCTTTAAGTGTTACTATTAATTCTATTGCAATAAATGATTCAAATATATATGCATTAACTAATAATGGTGTTTATTTATCTATCAATAATGGAATATACTGGGCGCCTATAAATAATAGTTTTCCAGCAAACATTAGCATTAGTTTTATAACTTTTAATGGAATAAATGTTTTTGCAGGAACTAACCAGGGATTGTTTTTATCAACTAATAATGGCGAAAACTGGACATCTATAAATAATGGCATTCCAACAAATGATATTATATCTTTGAGTTTTATAGGGTCAAATATATTTGCATTAACTCTATATGGGTTATATTTATCAACTAATAATGGCGAAAACTGGACATCTATAAATAATGATATTCCAATAAATTCCACCTTTCAACATTTAATTATTAGTGGTATAAATATTTTTGTACAAACTTCTCATGGTTTATATTTGTCAACAAATAACGGTAATAGTTGGAATCAAGTAAACACAATTTTTTCAGGCGGATATATTAATTTATACGCTTCAAAAGGATCTAATATTGTCATAGGAACTAATAATGGAGTCTATTTTTCAAACGATTATGGCATTAATTGGAATAAAATATGTAATAGTTTAATAGATAACAGATACTATATAAGGTCTTTAGCAATAAATGGAACAACTATTTATGCAGGAACCATGAATGCCGGAATGTGGAAGAGATCATTATTAATTTGTACTCCTCCAACAGTTCAAGCTACTTCATTTACTTCCTCTGTAATTACTAGTACATCAGCAACTATTAGTTGGTCTCGAGGAAGTGGAGATTCGGTTTTAGTTGTTGCACAAGAAGGATATGCTGTTTATAATGATCCAGTTGAAGGAATAAATTATAATGCAAATAATAATTACGGTAGTGGTGAACATATCGGATATGGTAATTATATTGTATATAAAGGAACTGGTAGTTCTGTAAATATTACCGGATTAAATGCTGGCTCATCATATCACTTTGCAGTATATGAATATAATTCAACAAATTATTGTTATA
Organism: uncultured Lentimicrobiaceae bacterium; assembly: GCA_964598505.1. Classification (GTDB taxonomy): domain Bacteria; phylum Bacteroidota; class Bacteroidia; order Bacteroidales; family WCHB1-69; genus CAZRCF01. The sequence goes on from CAZRCF010000290.1 coordinate 2,143, forward strand.
AAACACTACCTTTAATTGGAAATATTACAACAGCTACTCCATCTATTACAACATCTCCAAATATTTTATCATTTGGCAATGTACAAACTGGCACAGTTTCTACTCCTAAATCATATATAATTAATGGTATTAATTTATCAGCAAATATTACAGTTAGATCAACTAACGGTTTTTTAATTTCAACAAATTCAAATGGGACATACTCAGACACTATAATTTTATATCAAACAGGTGGTATTTTAACAGATACAGTTTTTGTTGTTTTTTCACCCAATGCAGTTCAATCTTATAACGAAAATATTTCTAATATTTCAACTGATGCAGTAACTCAAAATGTTGCAGTTATTGGTAATGGTGTAACTCCATCAATATCAGTTACCCATACCTATGATAGATTATATTTTGGATATATTCAAAATGATGACATAACAGAAATTCTATCGTATATAGTTAACGGAATAAATTTGATAGGAGATATTAATATAACTTCACCAAATGAATATAAAATATCTACTTCATATAATGGATTATACACAAATTCAATTACAATTCCACAAATCAATGGCACTGTTGATTCAACAAAAATATATGTTAAGTTAGCATCTGTATCAGACCAATTATTAGTTGGAGATATAATTAATTCCAGTAATAATTCTATAAGTAAAAATGTTGCATTATCAAATTTTTTTACAATATTTATTCCAGATGGAAATTGCACAGGTATAAGTGGCATTAATAAAAAATTGTTGATAAATTCTTATCCTGCAGGCAGTATTATACAGGACTCTTCTTCAATTTTATCAATTTGTGCAAAGATTGAACATAGTTGGTTAGGTGATTTAACAATGAAAATTAAATGTCCAAACGGTCAATCTGTTTTGTTTAATAATGCTCCTATGAATACTGGTTTATATTTAGGATTGCCATTGGGTTTATCAAATCATCCTTCGTATGATGGTTCCCCAAGTTGCAATCCTTCAACAAATTTTTCAGGTACTGGATGGAATTATTGTTGGTCGGAGCAACCTTCTTATAGTTATCATGGAACAACGACTCATTATCTTAAAGATCAACAAATAAACGCACCTTTAGGTAGTTCAATTACATGTGATTCATCAAATAAAACTAATAATACAAATTTCTATAAACCCATAAATAGTTTTTCTGGACTAATAGGATGTCCTATAAATGGTTTATGGAAACTTGAAATATGTGATTTATATTCTCAAGATAATGGTTTTATTTTTAACTGGGATATTGATTTTGCTCAACCAACCATTACCCCTGCTGTGCCTTCTATTACAGTTACACCAAACAGTTTAAATTTTGGTAATATCCAAGTTGGTGATTCTTCAACTATACAATCATATTTAGTTTCGGGTGCAAATTTAATAGGAGATATTAATATTTCAGCATCCACAGGATTTAAAATTTCAAAAACACTTAATGGAATTTATACTAATACTATCATTATTCATCAAGTAGGCGGTATAGTAAATGATTCTATAATATATGTGAAATTTTCACCAACAAATATTCAATTGTATAATGAAAATATTACTAATTCAAGTTTTGATGCTGTTACACAAAACATTAATGTAACTGGCAATGGAGTTGCTTTTGGATGCAATCCACCAATTAATCAAGCTACTACAATTACTTCATCTGCAATTACAAACACATCAATTACAGTTAGTTGGGTGCGTGGCAGCGGAAATTCAGTTTTAGTTATTGCTCGTCAAGATAGTGCGGTTAACGAAAACCCTCTTAATGGAGTTTCATACACAGCAAATCCAAATTTTA
>CAZRCF010000291.1:0-3917 GCA_964598505.1 uncultured Lentimicrobiaceae bacterium
TGAACAAATTAAATCGCGAAATATGATTGTAGATGTTTTTGATTCGGAAGTTGGTGATTTTAAAATTGCTGGTAATCCAATAAAAATGACAACAATTCCAGAAGTCAGCAGGAGAAATCCTGCTCCAGAAATTGGTGAAAACAACGAAGATATTTACAATCAGCTACTTGGTTTTGATAAAGAAACTATTGAGCTATTGAAAAAAGAAGGTGTTATTTAAGTACAGCATTTTAAAAAGATTTTTTTATTATAATTTGCAGTTTAAAACCCTATTAGTGATGATAGAAAATAACAATATACCTCATTTTTGGCACGTAATTATTAATCCAAACGCCCTTAGAGGAAGAAGTTTGAAGTATTGGAAAAAGGTATCTCAATCGCTAATTATTAGTGGTTTTAAGTTTACCGAAATACATACTAATAGCAAAAAAGATGCTACCCGAATTGCATCAGAATTAGTATTGCAAGGAAATAAAAATATTTTGATTGTAGGTGGCGATGGCACTTTAAATGAGGTAATTAATGGAATTGTATTATCAAAAATTGATATTTCTGAAATTATTATTGGTGTAATTCCGGCAGGCACAGGCAACGATTGGTCGCGAACACATTTAATATCGCGAAATCCGAATAAAATAGTTGAAATGTTTTTACATGGTCGATTAATCAACCACGATATTGGTAAAATTAAAGTTGTTGATGATAATGTTACAATTGAGCATTTTTTTATAAATATTGCAGGTTTGGGGTTTGATGCTGCTGTAATTAAGAGGGTTCACGAAGCACTAAAATATAAGGTAGCAAGCGGTTTAGTTTATGTAAAGCATCTGCTTTTTACTTTGTTTAAATACAAATCGGTAATTTGTGAAATTGAAATCGATAATACTAAGTTTGAAAAAGATGTGTTTTCAATTGCAGTAGGGATATGCAAATATAATGGTAATGGAATGTTGCAAGTGCCTATGGCAAACCCTTCAGATGGTATTTTAGATGTAGTAATTATTGAAAAAATGTCGAAATTAACAGCTATTTCTCAAATTCCAAATTTATTTAGTGGTAAACACATTTATCATCATAGAGTTAGCTGTTATAGTGCAAAAAAAGTTATTATTAATCCAAAATATAAATTATACGCCGAAACTGAAGGAGAAATGATAGGAGAGGGGAGCTTTGAAATTGAGGTTTTAGAAAATAAAATTCAAGTTTTGGTGCCTTAAAATTTAATATTTTGCGATAATATTTTGTTTGAAAAAAAACTTTGCAAATATTTATTTGTAATATTTGTTACTTTTGTATTAAAGAAAATTGTAAATTCAAGTTTTATAAAACGACTAAAAAAATTAAAATATATTATGGCAAATCAAATATTAAAAGGGAAAAAGGGGATAATTTTTGGAGCGTTAGACGAAAATTCAATTGCTTGGCAAGTTGCTGAAAAAGCTTTTTCCGAAGGAGCAGAATTTGTATTATCAAATGCTCCAATAGCACTACGTAAGAAAGATATATATACACTTGCCGATAAAACAAAATCGCAGGTAATTGGTGCTGATATTACAGTTGTGTCGGAGTTAGAAGACCTGTTTACTGAATCGATGAGAATATTAGATAGTAAAATTGATTTTGTTTTACATTCAGTTGGTATGTCGCCAAATGTTCGTAAAGGAATTCCATATCCGGAATTAAACTACGATTATTTGATGAAAACACTTGATGTATCGGCAATTTCGTTGCATAAAGTTTTATCAACGGCTTGGCGTTTAGATGCTATAAATATAGGGGGTTCGGTTGTAGCACTTTCGTATATTGCTGCTCAGCGTGCGTATTCTAGTTATAGCGATATGTCGCAAGCAAAGGCAATGCTCGAGTCAATTGTACGCCAATTTGGCTATCATTATGGCAGAACTAAGCAGGTTCGCGTAAATTCGATTTCGCAGTCGCCTACAGTAACAACAGCTGGCACAGGTGTTTCGGGGTTTGATGCTTTTTATAATTACGCCAACGATATGTCGCCACTTGGAAATGCTACTGCCGAAGCATGTGCCGATTTTTGTATAACACTTTTCTCCGATTATACTCGTATGGTTACTATGCAAAATTTATTTCACGATGGTGGTTACTCATCTATGGGAATTAGTAATAAACTTATCGATCAATTTATCAGCTGTAGAAAAATTGAAGAAAAATAATGGGGAAAATGTAATTAACTTTATAGAACTTAAAAATAAGTGAAAAAAAATAAAAATAATGGTGCATATTAAAAAAATTACTCAAAATAAAACATTAGAGTTTTTTACTATTGATCAATTAAATGGTATGGAAATGCCTTATTTTGAAGCTTATGTATCTGCCGGATTTCCTTCTCCTGCCGAAGATTATTCTGAAATAAAACTTGATTTAAATAAATTTTTGGTTAATAATCCTACAGCTACTTTTTATGTTCGTGTTAAAGGAATGTCGATGCAAGATGCCGGTATTTTAGAAGGTGATATGCTTGTTGTTGACCGTTCAGTTTTACCTACTGATAATTGTATAGCAATTTGTGTAATTAATAGCGAATTTACTGTGAAACGAATTAAAAAAACAAAATCAGGAATAACTCTTATGCCCGAAAACCCAGATTTTAAATCAATAAAAATTACACCAGATATGGACTTTAGCGTTTGGGGTGTTGTTACTTATGTTATTCATAAAGTTGGCAAATTGTAAATCAAAATTCAAAAATCAAAAATCGTAACCTTTTCCAACACTAAGGCACTCCGAACACTATATTTCACTGAGACTTTTCATTTTCAAATTTTCAAATTTTCAAATTAACTAATTTCTTCCCACTTCTAACTATGTATGCTTTGATCGATTGTAATAATTTTTTCGTATCATGCGAACGCTTGTTTAATCCAAAACTTGCCAATAAGCCTGTGGTTGTGCTGTCCAATAACGATGGTTGTGTAATAGCTCGCTCCAACGAAGCAAAATCAATAGGTATAAAAATGGGTGAGCCGGTATTTAAAATTAAGGAATTTATTGAAAAAAATGATGTAGCTGTATTTTCTTCAAATTATAATCTTTATGGCGATATATCTAACAGAGTAATGAATACTATTATCACAGTAGTTGATAATATTGAGGTTTATTCTATTGATGAGGCTTTTGTCGATTTAACAAATTATAAATATCACGATTTAGCAGAAATAGGTGTGTTAATTAAAGAGAGAGTTTTTCAGTGGGTTGGAATTCCTGTTTCAATTGGAATTGCACCAACAAAAACACTTGCTAAGGTAGCAAGCAAATTAAGTAAAAAGCAAAATGATTATAATGGGGTTTGTGTGCTTTTATCAAAAGAAGATATTGATAAAGTTTTAATCGATTTTCCTGTTGAAGATTTGTGGGGCGTTGGGCGAAAAATTAGCAAGCATCTTAAAAATATTGGAATAAATACAGCCAAACAACTATTAGAAATGAATGAAGCGTTTATTCAGAGAAATTTTACAATTACTGGGTTGCGTTTAGTTCAAGAGTTAAAAGCTATTTCGTGTATAAAAATTGAGAATATTATTCCTCCTAAAAAAAATATTTGCACATCGCGTTCTTTTGGCAAAATGGTTTCCGATTTTTCAGCTTTAGCAGAAGCTGTATCTAACTTTGCAGCTCGTTGTGCCGAGAAACTTCGTCGTCAGAAATCGTGTTGCAATATGATATTAGTTTTTTTAAATACAAATCCTTTTCGTGATGATTTAAAACAGTATTATCGATATATTTTTATTCCTTTACCTGTTGCAACATCATCAACTTCGGAAATTATACATTATGCTTTAATTGGTTTACAGTCAATTTATAAAAGTGGGTATGCTTTTAAAAAAGCAGGAATTATTGTGTCTGAAATTATTCCGAGCAATCAGGTACAACAAAATTTATTCGAT
>CAZRCF010000292.1:0-3913 GCA_964598505.1 uncultured Lentimicrobiaceae bacterium
AACTAAAAAACGAAAAGCAAAATAAAGGCAAACAAATTGTTGATATTGACGCATCTAAAATTAGTAATGGAATATATTTTTATAAACTTAAAGTTAGCGATAAACTGCAGGTTGGCAAGTTGATTAAATTTTAAAAAGCAATAGAAAGATAGCAAAACTATTTTTACTATTTTTGCATTTATTACTATTTGTATAATTTAAAAAATTTATGATGAAAAATAAGTTGTTAAGTTTACTAATTATTTTTACTATTATTTTTACAAATAATGGTAAAACACAGTCAATGGAAGTGTTAAAAGCAGTTTCATTTGATGTTTCAATTCCACTAAGAGATATAAAGCCATTAAAACAACCGATAAAGAAAAATAAGTTTAAAAAAGAAGGATCAGTACAAATTATTCCTAATAGGTTTAAAGCTGTTCCTTTAACTTCTGTGATAGATAATGTTGTTCAAAAAGATTACAGCAAAAGCACAAAGGATCAATTATCAACACCTATAATGAACTTTGAAGGGTTAAATAACAGCAACAATTTATGGCGTATTAATCCTCCCGATCCTGCAGGTGATGTGGGACCAAATCATTATGTTCAAGTTGTAAATTGTATGTTGAAAATATTTAATAAAAGTGGTGTTTCTTTATATGGACCTGTACCTACATCAACACTTTGGAATGGTTTTTCTGGTGCTTGGGATGGGCATAACGATGGAGATGGCATTGTTTTATACGATGAAAATGCTGATAGATGGTTAATCAGTCAATTTGCATGGGGTTGTGAAGGCACACCAGAAACTAATTTCCAACTAATTGCCATTTCAACTTCACCCGACCCCACAGGTTCATATTATCGCTATGCGTTTGAGTTCGACTATATGCCAGATTATCCAAAACTTGGAATTTGGCATGATGGGTATTATCTGTCGATGAATCGTTTTGAAACTCTTATATTTAGTGATGGTTTCGTTGGAGTAGGAGCTTGTGCAATGGAAAGGAGTAAAATGCTTGTAGGTGATGCTACCGCAAAGATGATATATTTTAAAACAGAAACTATAGGTGGCACAGGATCATCGGCAGGTAGTAATTGTCAATCAATGTTGCCGTCCGATTGCGATGGCACATTCCCTCCAAATGGAACACCAAATTACTTTGTATACGACTCTCAAGATGGAAATTCTTCTGAACTAAGAATCTGGGCTTTAAAAGCAAACTGGGATACACTTGCAAATTCTACTTTTTCGTATGTTACAAAATTAGATGTTGCTCCATTTAACTATATTTATTCGGTTCCACAAATTGTTTTAAATAAATATCTTGACGGACTTAGCGATAGGTTAATGTTTAGAAATCAATATCGAAATTTTGGAAGTTACGAAACTTTTGTTACTTGTCGTAATGTATCTGCCTCTTATGAAGTTGCTGGTATAAGGTGGTACGAATACCGCAAAATGGGTTCTACGTTTTCTCTACATCAACAATCTACTTTTGCACCCGATAATAAATCTAGATGGATGGGAAGCATTGCAATGAATGCAGATGGAGATATTGGAATTGCATATTCGGTTTCGGGAAACGATATTAATCCCTCCATATATTATACCGGTAGAAAAGCAAATGACCCTTTAAATCAGCTTACAATTCCGGAAGGAATTATACAGACAGGAACAGTATCATTACAAGACCCAACATTTACGGTTCAAGTATCACGATGGGGCGACTATACTACTATTAATATTGATCCATCTGATAATCAAACTTTTTGGACAACTCAAGAATATGTAGGTTCTTATGGGGGCGATTTCCCATGGGCTACTAAAATTGCATCATTCAAATTTGATGACAATCCTTCAATTGTAGTATTTCCAACAAATTTGTCTTTTGGAAACGTTAAAATTGGCACAACATCTGCTCCTCAATCATATTCTATTTCAGGTGCAAATTTAACATCAAACATTATTATTACAGCTCCAAATGGTTATTTAATTTCAACCACTTCGGGAGGAACTTATACAAATACTTTAACGTTAAATCAAACTTCTGGATATGTAAATACAACAACTATATATGTTAAATTTTCACCTACGTCTCTTCAATCGTACAACGGAAATATTACAAATGTTTCTACTGGTGCTACTACTTTAAATTTGGCTGTTTCAGGCAATGGAAGCGTTGGCATTGAAGAAAATATTGCAAATAAATTTAACATTAATGTTTTCCCAAATCCATTTACCAATAAAACTACAATAGAATATACAATTACCGAAACACAAAATGTAGAATTATCGGTTATTGATATTACAGGTAAAGAGTTAATAAAACTAAAAAACGAAAAGCAGAATAAAGGCAAACAAACAGTTGATATTGACGCTCAAAAAATTAGCACAGGTATTTATTTTTATAAACTTAAAGTTGGCGATAAACAGCAGGTTGGGAAGTTGATAAAGTTTTAAGTTTATTAAGGCTACTTTAAAAAGGGTAGCCTTAAATTGTAAAACACTATTATTCCGCTGATTATAATATATTTTGAAAAATCATTAAAAAAATGTTCAAAAAAAACTCCATTTCAAAAAAAAGCTGCATCTAATATAAAGTACTCTTTTTTTATTTTTTTGATAGTAATGTGCAAAAACAAATTTATAAGAGCAAACTTTATATAAAAATAATAAATAATAAAATAATAAGTTTATGAAAAAAATCGCTTTACTATGTTTATTTGCTTTACAAATAATGTTTGTATATGCCCAACCAACAATCCAAGTTACGCCTGATACTTTGAACTTTGGAAATATTCAAGTAGGAACAACTTCAACACCTCAATTTTATTCAATTTCGGGAACAAATTTAACGGATAATATTACTGTAGCAGCACCAACAGGTTATAAAGTATCTACATCAATAAGCGGAACATATACAAATTCTATTACATTGTCTCAAAACGGAGGTGTTGTTATGGATACTGTTTTTGTTAAGTTTTCGCCAACATTAGAACAAATTTATAACGTAAATATTACAAATGTAAGTTCAGGAGCAACTACTCAAAATATTGCTGTAACTGGAAAAGGAATAAAACCTACAATTGTTGTTACACCAACAAGTTTATCTTTTGGAAATGTATATACAGACTCTATTTCAATGCCAAAATCATATATTGTTTCAGGAACAAACTTAACAGCAAATATTACTGTTACAGCACCAACAGGTTATAAAATTTCTAAAGATTCGGCTGGAACTTATACAAACTCAATAGTTTTACCACAAACAGGAGGAATTGTTTCAGATACAATATTTGTAAAATTTATGCCAATAGCATTTCAAACATATAATAGTAATATATATAATGTAAGTACTGGTGCTACAACTAAAACTGTTGCAGTATCAGGAATTGGAATTAAATCAACAATATATATTTCTCAAACCAATATAGCTTTTTCAAATGTTCAAGCAGGAACAACATCCGCACCACAAACTTATACTGTTTCAGGCAAATATTTATTTTCAGATATAACTATTTCGGCAACAGCCGGATTAACTATATCAACAACTTCAGGAGGTGCATATACAAATACTTTAACTTTAGCTCAAACAGGAGATAGTGTTAGTGCAACAACTATTTACGTTAAATATTCGCCTAACTCAACACAATCTTATAACTAATATTAGTAATGGTTCTATAACTAAGAATATAATAGTAATGAGTTACGATAATACAATGTTTATACCTGATGGATTTTCGTGTAATGGAAATCTTTGTTTTAACAGAGCATTTGGCGTTAATTCTTATCCCTTAGGTAGTATTATTCAATCTTCAACTTCAATATTGTCAGTTTGTGCAAAAATTGAGCATAGTTTTATCGGGGATATTTATATTAAAGTTAAATGTCCAAATGGACAATCAATAATAATTTTTCCTAGTCAAT
>CAZRCF010000293.1:0-3906 GCA_964598505.1 uncultured Lentimicrobiaceae bacterium
TAGGTGCAGTTATAATTGCAGCAATATTAATGCAAAACGCAATTCCATTTATTATAATTTGGTATGTAGTTATATCGGTAATTGAGAATATTTTTTTAAAAAAGAAAGATTGAAGTTTTATAGTCGGGGGTTTATAGTCGGGGCGAGACTTTGAGTCGCACTCCGACTTAATTTCAATATACGTAATTTACCGCCAAGAAAGCAAAGTACCGCCGAGAATACGCAAAGTTTTTTAAAAAGCTCTTAGCATATAACTATTAGCACATTACCAAATTATCACATTATCACATTATCAAATTATCAAATTATCACATTACTTTTCCCTTTTTACTTCTATAAAAACTACTCTAATAAATAACTATAAGCTGGAATTACTTCAATTATTAAATCATTTTCTGTAATTAAGTCGCTATTTGAAAAAGTTATAATTTTCCCTTTTTTCATTTTAAAAAAATTCATTGCTTTAATTAGACCATTCAATTCACGTTTAATATTATCGGGAGTTAGTTCATAGCAAACCTGTATTAACTCACATACTACACCTTGTTTAAATGCAACAAAATCGCATTCGCCTTTTTCGTCAAAATAATAAAGTTCTTTATATTTACGTCTAAGGTGTAAAAATATTAAATTTTCTAATTTCCTGCCATAATCATCACTTACACTATTCGAAATTGCATCAATTATTGCTAAGTCTATTGCATAAACTTTTCGAGAATTAATTAATTGTGCTTTAGTAGAATAGCTAAACTTTTGTAAAAAAGAAACCAAATACGATAATTCTAAATGCGAAAACCAAGATAAAATTGTGCTTGTTGCACCAATTGAAAGAGGTTGTTTTAATTTTGTAGCTGTAATTCTATTTCCAATATTTGATATTAAATATAAAGCTAATCGTTGAAGACTTTTTATATCTTTAATTCCATAACGCGAAACAATATCACGAATTAAAACATCATTGAATAGAGAAATAATCTGCTCTTCGTCGCCAATTCTAACATATTCGGGAAAACCACCAAATTTCATATATAACTCTAAACTCTCTTTTGATGAAACAAGTGTTTTAAATTTTAAAAATTCGTTATACGAAAATGGAAATAGCTCTTGAGTTATATGTCTTCCTGTAAGTCTTGTGCCTAACTCTTTGCTTAATAATGAAGCATTTGAGCCCGTAATTATTATCTTATAACTATCATCAAGTTTCTGTCGAATATACATTTCCCAACCTTCAACAAGCTGAATTTCATCAAAAAACAATATTTTTACATTTTTTTTTTCAATTATATTGTCTAACCGAATAAAGTCATTTAAGTTAAATTCGTACAAATGTGGCGATTCGAAATTAAGGTACAAAACTAACGATTCATTAAATTTTTTCATTATTTGCATTAATAGTGTGCTTTTTCCACACCTTCTAACACCTGAAATAATTAATGCATGTGATGATAAATTGTTTGTTGCCGGAACCAATTCTCTTTCAAGACCAATATCAAGTTTAGATAATCGTTCTTTTTGCTGAATTATAACTCGTTCAATAACACTTTCTAATACCATAATATTAATTATTTGTTCGATACAAAAATACAATATTATTTGATACAATCAAACATATTTGTATTTTTAAAACATACAAAATATAAATTATTTCCAGTATTAATTGTATCTTATTGTTTTATAACTATATACAATAAGATTTTTTTAGTCGGGGCGTGACTTTGAGTAGCACTCCGACTTAATAAACTATTTTTGTCATTCTGAGCCATAGCGAAGAATCTCAAAATAGAGATGCTTCCTGCGTCAGCATGACAAAAAGTGAAAATATAACAAACATCAGCACATTATCAAATTATCAAATTCCTTTCCCCTTTTTCCTTTTCCCTTTTTACTTCTTTTATAGTCGGAGGGAAGTTTAACAGTCATCTGATGACTTTCTTAATTGGGTTGAATAAGTATCAAAGAATTTTAAATAATATTAATCGGCTTAGTTGATTGAAGTTATTATTAATAAAACTTTCAATGTATGAAAAAGAATCAACCAACTAAACCGAAAAACGTAGCAAAATTAAACATTTATTAAAAGAACACCAAATAAATATGATTTATTTTTTCATTAAGCTGAAAAATAGACAATCCATCTGATAAAAATCTATTTATTAAAATTACTCATGCCAATTTAAGACTTATTAAAAAGAGTAAAATGTATTTATTTAAAACAGTTAAAACAAAATTTTTAAATACAATAGAATATTATCTATAAATTTGTAAAAAAAATTGCAATAAGTAAAACTCAATTTGAAAAAAATTTATTATGAATTGGCATCAATCATTACCTTTTGAAAAAAACGAAGAAAAAGAGCATGAAATTATTATAATTCAACCTATTGGAAACAAAAGTGCTTATCCAATTTTATTTGATAAAGAAAATAATAAGTATTACCGAAATTATACATTTAGAGTTGTGGGCGAAACTGATACATCTACAGAAAATTATATTAACAGACTTGAAGCAGTTGCAGAAGGACAAAGTGACTATATAAAATCGCTTGAAGCAAAAATAGAAACAGCAAAAGAAAAAATCATAAGCCTTACCGAAAAACACAAATTGGCACAAGAAGCCAAACAATCAATGAATGCAGCAACAATAAATATTGTTTTTGAAAAAAATGAGATTATTGCTGAGCTAAAAAATAAAATTAGTAAATTAACTTCTGATAGAAATAAAAAACCTGAAAGTATTAATATTGAAAGCACTACCAAATTACAAAGTGATAATGTAAAATTGTATAAAGAAAATTTATTTGTTGAAAAAGGCAATTTAAATAGATTTTACGAAAAATGTGTATTGCCTAAAAATAATACACAATTGGCGGATTTAATAACTATTAATCAAACATTTAAAAGAAATGATATTGATAAATTAGCCCCTGAACTTTATAAAAATCGCGATATTTATATTTCCGAAATGCAAACAACTATTGATAATCTTAAAGCTAAAATTAAGAAAATATACGATTATAAAGATGATGATGGACTAACCCTAAATGAGAAAAAAAAATTAATAAATTCTTTATTGATAAAAAATCAAAAATTTGTTTTAAAAATCAAAAAAATAGAAGAAAAATTTCAAAAAAAACTTAGTAGAAAAATTGAAAAAATAAATGAACTAAAAGCCCTATTAAAAGAACTAAAAGATTTATTTTCAGCAAAACTCTCAATGAAAACAAATGAAATTAATAAATTATCCAAACAAATATTTGAGATAAATTATATTAAAAAAAATACAATAAATAGCGATAATATTTCAGAAAAGAATATAATTCAAGCAATAATAAACATAAAACCCGATGATTATAAAATTATAAAACGAGACTTAAATGCTAAGATTGAATATTTTATAAAATTGATAGAAAATTATAATTATTTTGAGATAAAATTAATAGAATTTAGAGAAAAATATAATATAAAGGATGATGAACTTACCGAAATAAATAACAAATTGGTTAATTTAATTCACAAAAAAAATGTTGATAATAATATTTAATACATTATATTTTATTTTTTAAAAGTAACATACCTTGATTTCTAAAAATTGCTTTTTCTTTATTGAGCGTGTAGGTAAATGATGACCAGTAAAAGGTAAATAATATACCTTAAATTCGCAAGGATGTGCTAACACATTAATAGTCATCTGATGCCTTGCTTGCGAGTATAAAGAGTCATCTGATGACTAATGTTCTTCGGGTTTCTTGCTTTTTATAGTCGGGGTGCGCGACTTTGAGTCGCACTCCGACTAAATAGACTATTTTTGTCACTCTGAGCCATAGCGAAGAATCTCAAAATAGAGATGCTTCCTGCGTTCAGCAAGAACTGTGTTAATTTGCAAATAAAAAATTAATATTTTCATCA
>CAZRCF010000294.1:0-3856 GCA_964598505.1 uncultured Lentimicrobiaceae bacterium
GCGAGTTCCATACGACAAATAAAAAACAAATTAAAAATGAACGTATGAAAAAGAAAAAATTGCAATTAAACAAAGAAACAATTGCTAGTTTAAATGAAAGTACAATTGCTGAAGTTAAAGGTGGTGGTATTAGAAAGGGTAGCTTTCTGTGTGTGTCATACGAAGCTGTATGTAGTGATTATTGTACAGGCCCGATATGTCAACCTGATATTACAAATCAAATTCCTTGTATTGAGGTTACTCATGGTGGAGCTGCATGTGCTACTAATAGTTGTTGGGCATGTCCAATACCGACAGACCAACCTAAATGTTGGATTGTGACCAAGTAATTCATAGTTTATATGTAGCATTCTAAAAATTGTTTTTTACAAATAAACAGTTGAAATTAATAAAAGCACCTTAAAAGTCTTATTTGGGGTGCTTTTTAAATACTCAGTATAAAATAAATAATAATGTATGATTAAAAAAATAAACCAAATTATTGATTCTATAGCATTAAATAAAAAAGAGGATAGTATAGGATTAATTAGTGGGCAAAGCGGAATTGCACTGTTTTATTATTATTGTTCAACATTAATAAACAAAGATGATGAAGAAAAATGCTTTAATACTATTGAAGAAGCATTGCAGCAAATTAATAATGGAACTAATATTAGTACTTTTTGCTCCGGTTTAGCAGGTTTTGGCTGGACTTTGGAGTTTTTAAAAGAAAAAAATCTGTTTACCAATGAAGATATTGAGTTGCTTGATAATTTAGATGAATATCTGTATAAACAGATGATAATACATTTTAATAATAAACATTATGATTATCTACATGGTGCAATTGGCTATGGATTATACTTTTTAAAAAGATTACATAAAGAAAAATCTACTGCACATTTAACAGAGTTGGTTAATAAACTTGAGCTAATGGCTGAAAAAGGCAATAATGGCTGCTTAAAATGGGAATCGGTAATTGACCATAAAGAAGGCACTAGAGGTTATAATATCTCGTTATCGCATGGTATGGCAAGTATTGTAGCAGTTTTAACCAAAATATATAAAGCAGATATCGAAAAAGATAAATGTAAACAATTAATAACCGGAGCAGTAAACTATATTTTAGCTCAGGAAATTGATAATGATAAATATTATTCTTATTTTCCCTCAATATCTTTAGAAAGTTCTGAAATCATCGCAAGCAGTCGTTTAGCTTGGTGTTATGGTGATTTGGGAGTTGCAATGTCAATCTGGCAAGCCGGACAAGCCTTAAATAGAGAAGATTGGATAACAAAATCATTAGAAGTACTTTTATATGCTGCAAACGAAAGAAGAGATTTAAACAAAAATATGGTTCTCGATGCCGGCTTATGTCATGGTGCTGCAGGCATTGGGCATATATTTTATCGTATGTGGTACAATACCAAACTACCCGAATTTAAAGCCGCTGCCGATTATTGGTTTGATGTAACCTTAAAAATGGCTTACCACCAAGATGGCTTGGCAGGATATAAATCTTGGCGTACCGAAGAATATGGTGGTTGGCAAAATGAAACAAGTTTATTGGAAGGTGTTGCAGGTATTGGTTTAGTGTTAATGTCGTATTATTATGAAATTGATCCCGATTGGGACGAATGTTTGCTGCTGAGTTAGAAGTTTTGTTATTGATTAAATAATTTTAAGAATATAACTTTTTATTCGTAAAATCACCAATTATATTTATAATATCTTTTTGTATTTTTGTATAATTATTAACAATTAAAAGATATCATTATGAAAAAGAAAAAATTGCAATTAAACAAAGAAACAATTGCTAGTTTAAATATTAATCAAATGAGTTTAATGAAAGGAGGAGGAGAATCTATAATTACTTATATGCATTGTACTTGTGATTCAAATTATAAAGTTTGCCCATCCTTGTTTATTCCATGCAACCCTCCAATACCAGAAGAAGCTACAGTTGGATCGTGTGCATGTACTTTTACAAAAAACTCAAATAAATCCTGTTGGTGTTAATAATTGCTGATATAACATTATTTTTCTTGGTAATGTTGTTGCAAATATTTTAAATTCAGTAAGAATTTGCTATTATTTGATTTTAAAACCTTGTATGTTTTATAAACTTACGAGGTTTTTTCTTTATAAATATTTATATTTTGCAAAAAATTGTATATAAAAGATAATATAATTGTTGTGATTTAGATTAGCATAAAAAATTAATATCACTTAAAATCAACAACATAGAAAAAATATTAAAAATAATTGAAAAAAACTCCATTCCGAAATCAAAATTGCATCTGATATAAGTACAGTTTAAACAAAAACAAACTATGGAAAACCGACTTGCCAACTTACAACTTTATGTGGTAAAAAATAATCTCACTCAAAATCAACAACATAGAAAAATATTAAAAAATAATGCATAAAAAAACTCCATTCTAAAATCATTATTGCATCTGATATAGGTATGGATAGTAAAATAAAAACAATAAAGACATTGGCATACTAAATAATAATTGCGCAATAAAATTAGTAAGCTTTTACAGGAAGTCCCTACCTGTTTTAAAAACCGGGGAATATTTTTTAATAAATAAAAACAAACAAAATGAAAAAAGTAAAATTGCAATTAAACAAAGAAACAATTGCTAACTTAAATCAAGGTGAAATGAATGTAGTACGTGGTGGAAGTGACTGTGGTTGCTCAGTTTGTCCTAATCATTGTGCTTCACAAGGGTTAGAAGCTTGTGAAGATACAAATATTGGTATAGAACCATATAGTGTAAATGAATGCATAGCACCTCCACCACCAATATCTGGTTTAAAAACATGTACTCCTAAAATAAGCGCATATTGTGCTAATACATCAAAAGCATTTCCATGTGGTTAGCTAAAAGCTAGCATAAATAATAATTTTTATACTTTGATTATAAAATCTTTATTAATTATGTGTATTAAATTATACCTAACAGGAACTTAAAAGCCTGTTAGGTTAAAAAATCTTTTTAAAATGAATATTTAGATTAATAAATAAAAAACAAACAAAATGAAAAAAATAAAATTGCAATTAAA
Source organism: uncultured Lentimicrobiaceae bacterium (assembly GCA_964598505.1). Taxonomy (GTDB): domain Bacteria; phylum Bacteroidota; class Bacteroidia; order Bacteroidales; family WCHB1-69; genus CAZRCF01. The sequence goes on from CAZRCF010000294.1 coordinate 3,052, forward strand.
CAAAGAAACAATTGCACAATTAGACAATGAAAAATTAGGGTTAGTTTATGGGGGTGGAACAGGTATGTATTGTGTTGGTATTGAATCAGATAATACAAATTGCCCTCAACCTATGTCGGAAGTTGGTTATAACTGTACACCCACAATAGCTTGTATTTCAATGCCAACTGGTCCTAGTTCTGCTATTCCAGCAACATGCGCAACTTGTGGTTGCCCAATACAAGTAAAATCATTTGAAACAAATTGTCCTAAAGGTATAATCTAAAGCGTATCCATGTGGATAGCTAAAAGCAAGCATAAATAATATTGATTATTATAATTGTTAATATTTTGATTGTAAAATTTTTATTAATTATGCTTATTAAATAATACCTAACAGGAACTTAAAAATCCTGTTAGGTTTTTCAAAAAAACTAATTATCAAAAAATAGATGTAAGGATTAAACAAATTATTAATGCAATAGCTTTATATAAAAAAGATGATGAAGCTGTCTTTTAATTGTATAAACATGTATTGCATGTGATTGAAACTAAGGTAATTCATTTTTTTTAATAAATCAGAAGAAATTGTTTGTTGAGCGAAGTTGTGTACATTGAGCGAAGTGGAAATAAACACATATATAGTGCTTGCACGAAAACTCTTTAATTTACTTGTTTACTGAATAGGTTGCTTTGTTATTCCGAGCGATAGTGAGGGTTTTGTCATTCTGAGCCTTAGCGAAGAATCTCATTTACTTTGTTCTGTATAAAAAAATAGAGATGCTTCACTGCGTTCAGCAAGAACTGTGTTAATTTGCAAATAAAA
>CAZRCF010000295.1:0-3850 GCA_964598505.1 uncultured Lentimicrobiaceae bacterium
TTTATAAATGCTTTACGTCCATCTTGAATTACCATTGCATAATTTTTTTTAATTCCTCCAAAAGGATATATTTTATCATAAATTGGCTTAACTACTTCTTTTCCATATCTATCAATATAGCCATATTTACCATTTAATATAACCAATGCCCATTCACATTGATTTGAACCATAAGGATAAATTTTATCGTAAGTAGGAATTAATACAATTTTTCCATAACGATCTATAAAACCAAATTTTCCATCTTGGCAAACCATTGCCCAATCTTTATGTATTGCACCATAAGGATAAATTTTACTATATTGAGTTTTAACAATTTCATTTCCATACATATCAATAAAACCATATTTATCGGATATGCAAACCATTGCCCACTCTTTTAGTATCGTTCCATAAGGATAAATTTTATCGTATTGAGGTTTAACAACTTCCTTTTTTTCGCGATTAATAAACCCAAATTTTCCATTTACCATAACCATTGCCCAATCCTTTTGATGAGTGCCATAACGATATGTTTTATCATATTTAGTTTGCCCAAAAGCGAAAGTTGCTAAAAATATAAAAATAGTTGTAATAAAAATTTTATTCATTGTACAGTATATTTTTAAGATTAATAAAAATTCATATTAAAATTTTGGTAAAATTAATGATAAAATCAATATTGTTCATTAAAACAAACTATTTCACGAATTGATGTTGCAAATTTCAATTTTTTTTTTTGTAAAGTATGATAAAATCTGTACTTTTGCTCAAAATTAAATTATTTTCTGAAAATTATTAATAATGAAAAAGCAGTTTATACTATCATTTATCCTATTCTTGGTTTCGTTAATTGCAATAAGTCAAGATTTTAATAACTATATTCCAATTAAATCCTCGGGTGAAGTTCCAGAAGATTTTCGCCAAACTTCATACAGTAAGTTTAAAGCCGAATCAAATGAAATGTCGACCGATGGAAGTGTTATAGAAAGACGCGTTAAGGAAAAATTTTTGTTGCAAAGCAATTATTTAAATGACAAGTTATTGCATAGCGGACGAGTAATTTTTAACGATCCAATTACTATTTACTTGAATAAAGTAGGAAAAGAATTATTAAAAGATAATGAAGAATTAAGAGACAAAATTAGGTTTTATACCTTAAAATCTACAGTTGCAAATGCATACTCAATGAATAATGGAATAATTTTAATTACTACCGGTTTACTTGCTCAATTGGAGAATGAAGCTCAGCTGGCTTTTATAATGGGGCACGAAATTACACATTACACAAAAAAACATGCTATAAATCAATATGTTGAAAACAGCAAAATTGCAAGTAATAAATCAGATTATAAAGAGTTATCTTATGACGAAAAAATTATTTCATCACTATTTTATTCTAAAGAAGATGAATTTGAAGCAGATAAAGAGTCGATGAATGATTTTATTGCAAAATCGAAATGGTCGTTAAAATCAATTGAAGGAATTTTTGATGTTTTAAAATATTCGCATTTGCCTTTTGATGATATAGCATTTGATACAAATTTTTTAAATACTACTTATTGGAAAATTCCTTCGCAACATTGGTTAGAGGATAATAAAAAAGTTAATAAAATTGATGATGATGAAGAAACTAAAGATGATAAAGAGAGTACTCACCCAAATTTGAAGCGCCGTAGAGTTTCAATGTTGAGTTTAATGAAAAAATTTAATGAAGATGGCAGAAGCGAATATGTGGTTTCGGAAAACGAATTTAAAAATGTTCAAAAAATTGCTCGATTTGAACTCTCAAGACTATTTTTGCTCGATTTAGATTATGGAAATGCTCTTTATAACAGTTTTTTACTTATAAGAGACAACCCGGAAAGTCAGTATTTGAAAACAAATATTTCATACTCATTATATGGAATGACTAAATATAAAAACAATAAATTACAAACAAAAGTTATTAAATCGTATAATAAAATAGAAGGCAAATCGCAAAACTTATTTTTTATGCTTCGGAAAATAAAAAATGAAGAGATGAATCTTGTTGCCACAAATTATATTTGGAAAACATATTTACAATACCCCCAAAATCCATTATTGAAAAATATTGCTAAAGATATTGTTAAAGAGTTAGTTTATAAAAATAAAATTAGTATCGAAGATTTCTCAGTATTAGAGCCAAGTAATGATACTAATACCGTAGTAAAAGAAACTCTTGATGATGAAAAAAGCAGCAAATCAAAAAAAATTAAAAAAGAAAAAAAATTCAATAAAATTGAAACTAAATATGTTTTGGTTGATTTATTAAAAAATGAAGAGTTTCACAATATGTTTGAAAGCTATTGCGATTCGATTATTGATAAACATTTTGATGATGATGGTAATGAAATTGAAATTAATCCTAAATTATTAATTAAAAGGAAAAAAGAGGAGAAAAAGTTAAGGCAAAATGGATATTCGCTTGGTTTAAGTTCAATTATTGTGGTAGATCCTTTTGTTTTACAGTACGATAAAACAAAAAAAGATGAATTCAGATTTGTTGGAGCCGAAAATAATAAAATTAAATTTGCTTCAATGGTTGAAAGTAATGCCAAAAAAGTTGGACTAAATATAGCTATGTTTGATTCAAAAACATTAAAACCCGATGATAGTGAAGTTTTTAACGATATGGGCTTGATGAAAGAGTGGATTGATGAAACATTTTCGCATGAAAAATTCTTTATCTATAACAGCTCTTATAACGAAGTAAATGAATTATCGAACAGATATAATACCAAAAGTATTTATTATACAGGAATGCATTTAGTAAAATATCAAAAAAGCGAAACAATGTTAGCAGTTTATTGTGTATCAATACCAATTATTTTTCCATATTTAATTTATCGATTAGTTAAACCCGATTACTATACCGAATATTATGGCTTTTTATTTAACCTTGAAGAAAATAAATTGATAAAAAGCAGAGTTGTTGATTTTGAAATGAAAAATGGTAACGACATTATGAATGTGTTGCTTTATGATGAATTTAACCAAATTAAAAGAAAAAAATAAAATATTTAAATTAATATCTAAATACAATGAAAATCAAATATATACAAAATATTTTTCCTAACAAGAGTTTGTTATTCTTAATAATTTTTACAGGTTCGTTTTTTTACTCATACTCTCAAATATCAGGTTATCAAGGTAAGCGATTCACTATTGGTTACGGTAGTAATATTGGCTATGCAGTTTTCAGTAGAAATAGTTCAGGCAAAAGTGTTTTTACTGAAAAAACTAGTTACGATGAACCAAGAAGTATAAGTGATTATTTTGCATTAAATTACAAACATCAATTTAATGCAGAATATCTTGTTAAAAGAGATATTGCATTAGGTTTTCAATACTCTTTTGGTAAAACACAATTCAAATCATTAGCAGGTGGAGAATTAATTAAAGAAATTACTGATCAAAATAATGATATAACAGAAATTAGAGTGGCAGAAAAGCAATATACCACAATGAATATTCAAACTTTTGGAGTATATTATAAAGAATATAAAAACTATTCAGCCCCAATTGGCTCATACTGGGGCGTTAAAGCAGCTGCATTGCTATATAGTGCCGACTTTTTAGAAGCTAATAATATACCAATAGAAATGATGAGAAAAATTAAAGAGCATAGTTATGGCACATTGCTTATATCATATACCAAAGGTACATCAAGAATTTATTTCAATAGATTGATAGTTGATTCAAATATTGAATTTGGATTTCCATTTTTAATGCCAAATTTTAAGGCAATGGCAAAAGATGATTCATACTATTCTTCTAATAATGGTGAAAACATTAATGATTTGATAAAAAAACGCATGAATAATAGATTATGGGGAAATTTCTTTTT
>CAZRCF010000296.1:0-3848 GCA_964598505.1 uncultured Lentimicrobiaceae bacterium
CAAGTCATCTGATGACTAATTGAAATTCAGTTATTTATAATCGCAATTGCGTTTTAATCATCTGATGACTATCAGTATGTTAGCAATATCCGTGCGGATTTAAGGAATAATAATATTTTTTTTACAACTCAGGCAACCTTTTTACAAAAAAATGCGTCTTATAATATATTATATATTGTAAAAGTAATTAAGATAATTCCTTAAAACCGCAAAGAATTAACTTTGTCAAAGTTTTAAACTTTGACAAAGTTAGATTGATGAAAATAACAGACATTAAAACAACTATTTTAACCTTTGCGGATTTAAGGTTAATAAATAAAAATAATTAATGTTAATTTGTTAAAAAAATCAGCTATTAACTTTTTTATTTAAAATAAATTATTATTTTTACGCTATTAAATTATTAAAAAATCAATTAATAACAAAAAACAATTATTAACAAAAACAAATCAATTATGAAAAAATTGACTTTTTGCATGATGTTTTTAATGCTATTTATTTTAGCATTTAATACATCGCAAGCACAAACGATGGATTACACTTTTGCTAGTTCATCAGGTACTTATACACCATTGCCAGCAGGCGATAGTACAATATGGAGTGGAGCTTTTGATGATGATGCTTCTCCATCAATTACAATTCCGGCATTTAATTTTGCTGGTACAATATATACTTCTCTTTATGTAAGTTCAAATGGGTATATTCAATTCGGAACAGCAACTACTACTACTGAATATACACCAATTTCAAGCACTTCAGGGGCTGGTAAAATTTCTGCATTTGGAGCCGATTTAACTGAAGCAGCTACAGGAACTCCAAGAGTTAGCTATGCTATAGTTGGAGATGAATTTGTTGTTCAATTTCAAGATGCTATGAGATTTAACAATGCCGGTACAAGATTATCTTTTCAAATACACTTAAATACTGTTTCAAATACAATTACTATTGTTTATGGTGGAACAATTACCGGTAGTGCAACTAATGCGACTCTTCAGGTTGGTATTCGTGGAGCTACAAATGCTCAATTTTTAAATCGTTCTACAACAACCAATTGGGCTGCAACAACTTCTGGTACAACAAATAGTGCTACATGCACATTTAGTTCAACTGTATTGCCTACCGATGGATTAACTTATACTTTTTCACCGGTATCATGTCTTAGACCAGTAAGTTTAGGTGCAACAGGTGTTTTACAAACCGATGCAAATCTATTTTGGACAAGCCCTGCATCAAGTTTTAATGTACGATATAGAATTGTTGGTGCAACTGATTGGCTACCAGTAGAAACTACTTCTGCTTCGCCATATCCTATTTCAAACTTAACAGCTGCTTCAAATTATGAATTTCAAGTACAAGCTAATTGTGGTGGTGGTGATGGTGATACTTCATTTTATAGCTCTTCTTATTTATTTTCAACTCAATGCGATGCTGTTGATTTTCCGGTTTATCAGGGATTTGATGCTGCAACTACTCCAAATTTGCCAAGTTGTTGGACAAAAATTAATACAGGAACTTTAGGTTCAATTACAACTTCTACAGCTACTCCTATTGTTGGAACCAAGAGTATAATATTAAACAATAGTACCGATACCGCTTATAAATTAATTTTAGTAGCTCCGGGTATTATTCCTAATGTAAATACTGCCCGTGTAAATTTTAAAGCTTTAGGCGGTGTAACCGGATATAAATTAGTGGTAGGAGTTTTAACCGACCCAAGCGACCCAAACACTTTTGAAGAGGTTAGAAATATAATTTTAACAGCAACAGCTGCAAATTATACTGTTTTATTCGATACATACACAGGAACAGGGAAATATATTGCTTTTAAACACGGACAAGTTGGAACATTCCGCTCAATAAAACTTGACACAATTGTTATAGAAGCTATACCTGCATGTATAGAACCAAATAGTTTATCTGCAACTTCAATTACCGATCAATCGGCAAATATTGGATGGAATGCAAATACACAAAATGCTACCGATGGGTTTAATATAAGTTATAAAGTAGTAAATACCGATACATGGCTAACAACAACAGAGTCAAATACTTCAACATTTTTGCTTGGTTTACTACCATCAACATCGTATGTAGTAATGGTACAAAGTAATTGTGGCAGTAATGGTTTAAGTGCATGGAATGTTGATAGTTTGTATTTTACAACTACACAAGTGCCTGGTACAGTTCCATTTATTGAAGATTTTGAAGCTGGTTTTGGGCAATGGGGTATTGCAAATGGAACACAAACTAACAAATGGGTTTGTGATACTACAGCAAAATATAGCGGGTTAAAGGGTGCCTTTATTTCAAATACAATTAATCCAAGTTATAATTCATATACATTAACTTCAGCTTCAACAGTACATATTTATCGCGATATAGCTATCCCTGCAGGCAATCCATGTATGTTACAATTTAAGTGGAAAGGACAAGGACAAACTACAGTTGATTATATGAAAGTTTATTTAATTCCTTCAACTACAACTCCCATAGCTGGCACATTGTTACCGGCAGAAAACCAAATAGGAATATTATATAATTTACAAGGAACATGGCAAGATGCAGCTATTGAAATACCGAGCACTTATGCTGATGGTACATGGCGTTTGGCGTTTACTTGGGCAAATAATGCTTCAACCGGAGTTCAACCACCGGTAGCTATTGATGATATTTCGATAACCCAAATTACTTGTGTAAAACCGTTAAATGTAACAACTTTAAATTTAATAGCACAATCAATAAATGTGAAATGGACAACAGCAGCAGATTATACTAAAATATTATGGAAAGTTGCTACCGATACTATTTGGCAAGAAACAACTGTACAATCGTTAACATTACCCGATACTAATAACTATTTACTTGCAAATTTAACACCTTCAACAAATTATCAATTAAAATTAATGTCGGTTTGCGATGTTGCTGATACAAGTATTTACACTAGTACAATTGCTTTTAAAACTCCTTGCTTATCAGCAAGTTTGCCTTGGATTGAAAATTTTGATGCATTAGCTACAGGTAATAATATTTTTCCAAATTGTTGGTCATATCAAAATAATTTAAGTAGCTGGAATATTGAAACTACTCCTACTGCTAATAGTGGAGCAAATTCGCTTGGATTGTCTTGGAACCTTGATAATTGGGCATTTACTCCAACCTTTGCATTAACTGCAGGTACCTCTTATGATTTTATTTATTATATGCGTACTGTTGATGCAGTTGTTGGATATGATTTAACTATTGGTGTTGGAATAGGACAGGGTGTGTCATCAATGACTAATACTTTATATACAGTTACAGGTTTCCAAAACCCTGCTTGGACAAAATATACTTATACTTATGTGCCAACAACTTCGGGTGATTATTCATTTGGAGTACATGTTATAGCACCCGGTGCCCCTAATGGAATCAACTTTGATGATTTTAAAGTACAGGAAACCCCTTCTTGTGCTGAGCCAACAGGATTAGCTGCAACAGGAATTACATCAACTTCTGCTGATATTGCTTGGACAGGATCTGCAGCAACTTATAATTTAAAATATAAATTATCTACTGAAACTGTTTGGTCAGACTCAATTGAAGTTACTTCACCCTATAATTTAGGTTCAATTACAGCTTTATTACCATCATCTACTTATAATGTTCAAATACAAGGTAATTGTTCTGGTATATATAGCCCTTGGAGTAGTACTTTAACTTTCAATACAGCTTGTGGGAATATAAGTACATTCCCTTGGACAGAAAATTTTGATGCATTAGCTACAGGTACAAATATTTTCCCAAATTGTTGGGCATACATAAACACTACAAGTACATGGTTTATTTCAACTACCCCTACTGCATATAGC
>CAZRCF010000297.1:0-2446 GCA_964598505.1 uncultured Lentimicrobiaceae bacterium
GGGGTGCGACTAAAGTCGCACCCCATCTTTGTTTATATAATATTTTCAGATTGTTAATTATCTTCGTTTTTAATCCCGCGACTCTTTATCCAAAGCCAAATAATTAAAAGAGTTAAAATTAAAAAACAAAAAATGCTAAAAAAGTATGCTATATAAATATTAATTGGTTTATATTGGAACCTGATAATACTTTTTCCTTGAGGTACTATCACTCCCATTGTAGTAATATTAGTTTTAATAATTGGCATTTCCTTGTCGTTAACAAACGCTTTCCAACCGTAATAATAATTTTGCAATAACACAACAAATGCTGGTTTTGTCGAATTACACTCGGCTATAATTTCGTTGGGCGAAAATTTAGTAATTTTCACACTTCCTATTAGCGAATCGAAATTAGCAATTTCTTTTACTATAGCAAAATCAGATTGTTGTAAATATATAAAATTTGAGTCAAACTTATCAATATTTATATGGTTTTTTAATGAATCAATTGGATAAATTGAATTACTTAAATAAATTGGTTGATTATTAAGCATTGTAGAAAAAAACTTAGGCATTGAATCAAGTAAAATAATATAATTTTTAAAAATAAAAGGAGTAAACCCTAAATGAGATATTTGCTTATTAAACATATTTGTATTTCTCCAAATTGGACTCTCCTTTTTTGCAATATTTTCATTATTTACAACAGGATTATTTGATGGAATAGGAAACCCAGAGGGAAGAGTTTGAAGAAAATTTTGACATTTTTTATTTGTCGAAAATTGGTCGTAAACAGTATATGGTGATGTTAATTGTGTAGAAATCAACATTTCTGCTATTATTAAAACTGTAATTAGTTTGAGAGATAAATTTGTTGTTTTAAATTTAAAAATTACAAACATAAAAGCTACTAATATTATAATTTGTATGGCTGCATGAAATACAAAATGCTGCTGAATTGTAGATTTCTGAGAAAAAGTAAACAATTCATTAAATACAAAATTTTTAATATCTAAATATCCATTAGCTCTAAAAAACAAAATAGTTATACTCATGAATAGAACAAAAACAAACGAAACTATAAAGATTGAATAAGGAATTTTTTGTTTTTGAAAAAAATATATTTGCAACGAATTTCCAGCAACCAATAAAAAGAATATAATAAAGAATAAACGAAACATAGCTGGAAAACGAAATAGATTCATTAACGGAACATAATCGTAAAGCACCATACGAAGAGGTGTATAGCTTCCAAAAGATAATAACAAACATAATAATGCTATTGATAAAAATATCCACTGAATAGGCTTCTTTTTAATCCAAAATCCAACAATTGTAAAAACTAAAAGCAAAATACCAAAATAGCCATTTGTCATCGAAATATCAGTATTAAATATTTCACTACCATAATGAACTACAACTGATAATGGAGCAAAAAACGAAAGCATACATTTTGGAGAAAACGGACATGAAAGTGCTAATTCGGCTGAAATAGCTGATGCTCTGGATAAATATGGCAATAAAAAATAACTTGATACTAAAATAATAGTTGAGCATAAAATCAATACAAAAATGGATAGAAATATATATTTTAAATAATTAATAACTCCTTTAATTTTGTTATTACGATATTCAATAATAATAAAATATATTAGCAGAATTAATAAAATATAAATCAAAACAAAAATAAAAGCAGGATAGCCTCCACTTATCATTAAATATCCAAAAAAAGCCAGTTTTAATGAAATAAACAAGTTCTTATTTTTTGAAAGTAAGATAAAATTGCTAATTATATATGGTAACCAAGTAGCGCTAATAATAAAAGTAAAATGCTGTGCATTGCCAATAAATAATCCTGATAACATGTAGGCAACAGCAATAATAAAAGCAATATTTCGGTTGTAATTTAGAGTTTTTCCAAGAACAAACATGCCCCATCCTGCTAAAAAGATGTGAAGTACAAACTCAAAACTCATAATATTAATCGAATAGCCATTTATTAAGCCAATAATCAAAGTAATTGGATACCAGGCACCACTTTGCGGATCAGCATAAATTGGATATCCTAAAATTTGATATGGATTCCATAATGGCAACATTTTATTTTGCAACATTTCGCCAATAAAAAAATTAGAAGGAAAATAATAATCAATTGTATCCCATTTTAAAGGATGAATCATAAATCCAACCTGCCAAAAACCTATAAAACAAATAATTGCTAAAAAAAATATGAATTTGAAATCAGATTTCTTAATAAATTTTTCTATTTTTTTCATGTTTTTTTATGAGTAATAATGAATTATATTTTTAGAGATAAGCAAAATTCAAAAAGCCAATTATAACTTTTATTTTATGGCAATAAATCGTTAATTTCTATGCAAGCAACTATACTTTTTACTTTTTTACTTCCCACTTTTTACTTTTTACTTTTTACTTTTTACTTCCTTCTAACAGGCATAGTCAT
>CAZRCF010000297.1:2546-3844 GCA_964598505.1 uncultured Lentimicrobiaceae bacterium
CCACTTTTTACTTTTTACTTTTTACTTTTTACTTCCTTCTAACAGGCATAGTCATACATCGTGCACCACCACCTCCACGAGGCAATTCACTTCCATCTAATGTAACAACACATTGTTTGTAATCGGATATATTTATATTACCATTAATTACATCAGAAGCAGGTAAAACATCAAAATTATGGTTACTCAATTCGTCTAAAGTATATAAATTTCTGCCATAACCTATTATTTTCCCTGGTGCAAAAGCAAAGAAATTTGCTCCACTATGCCATTGTTCACGTTCTTGAGTCCATAAATCGGTTTTTCCGCCACAATAAATCGGTTCTAAATCCATACCTAAATTTTTTAATGCAGAAACAAGATTAGGAACATATTTAATTTCTTGAACTTTTCCTTTTTCGATAGTTATTTGAATGGTTTGATATTTATTCTCCTTTAAAATCACAGGTTCAAACACCATACAATGATTATTTGACAAGAAAGTAAACACCATATCAAGGTGAATAAACGACTCAGGACTATCGGGTAGTTCTTGAACAAGAATATATCTTTTTCGCAATTCGTTTTGAGCTAATAAGCGCGAAAGTATAAAATCGATACCCTGAGTAGTAGTTCTGGTGCTGCTTCCAATAACTAAAATATCATCGCGAGCAATTAACACATCACCTCCTTCAATGCTTATATTTGGTGTCGAATTAAACCAGTTAGGATTAATTGTTGATGTTTTAAAAACTCCGGAAAAGTTAAAAATTGCTTCCATAATTAATGCTTCTCTATCTCTAACTTTATTTGCCATTTTTGAAATCAATACATCGTTAAGTACAGAAACAGAAGCATCGCGAGTAAAATAAAAATTATATAAAGGTCGTAACGAAAAGCGTTCTTTGCTGGTAAAATTGGTTAAAGTATCTCTGTTTAAAGGAAAACCTTCAATTAACAATCTCGATAATTCATTTGATTCAATTTCTAATAAATCTTCTTGCAAGTTTGTTAAATCTTCCGATTTACAAATTGAATTTATAAGTAATTCGCGAGCTTTTGTATTATCTAATACATTTTTTAATAAATCTTTTACTTCATAAGTTTTGGTAACTTTATTTAAAACACCACTCAATTGAGCATGCTCCCATTTTGCAATATCTAAATTTAATATATCGCTATAAAGAGCTCTTTGAGCGTTTTTTGGAGTCATATTTTCTACTTCGGCTCCAGGCGAATGTAATATTACACCTTCTAACTCTCCTACTTCAGAAGTAATATTTATCTTAACTTGTTGTTTCATAGTATTTTAATACAAT
>CAZRCF010000298.1:0-2524 GCA_964598505.1 uncultured Lentimicrobiaceae bacterium
TTATTTACATTTATAATTATCAGCCGATTAGGTCTGTTAGCTGATGAGGGAATGTGGATTCCAATGCTTTTGCAATCGATGAACGAAAGCGAAATGAAAACTATGGGCATGCGAATTAGTGCCGAAGATATTTATAGCATAAACAAATCAAGTTTAAAAGATGCAATTGTACTTTTTGGAGGTGGTTGCACTGCCGAAATAGTTTCAAATCAAGGTTTGATTTTTACAAATCATCACTGCGGATATGGTAGTATTCAGCGACATAGCTCAATAGAATTTGATTATCTAACAAATGGTTTTTGGGCTAAAAACAATTCGGAAGAGTTGCCAAATAAAGGTTTAACGGTAACATTATTAATCAGAATGGAAGATGTTACAGCAAAAATATTAAATGGTGTAAAACAAAATATGACTGAAGCAGAAAGGCAATCGGTAATTGATAAAAATATTGAAATTGTATCAAAAGAAGCTGTGAAAGGAACACATTATCAAGCCAAAATAAAGCCTTTTTATTATGGAAATCAATACTATATGTTTATTAACGAAACCTTTAAAGATATTCGTTTAGTAGGTGCTCCTCCATCGAATATTGGAAAATTTGGTGGCGATACAGATAACTGGATGTGGCCCCGCCATACAGGCGATTTTTCCGTTTTTCGTATATATTCTGCTCCCGATGGTTCGCCTGCCGATTATTCAAAAAATAATGTGCCTTACAAACCGAAACGAAGTCTCGAAATTTCGCTTAAAGGTTACAATAAAGGTGATTTCACTTTTGTTTTTGGTTATCCTGGAACTACCGAGCAATTTACTACTTCGCACGGTGTTGAATTAAAAACAAAATACGAAAATCCAATAGAAATTGATTTATGTCAAAAAAGGTTAGATGTAATGAAATCGTATATGGAAAAATCACCTGCAATTAGAATTCAATTTGCTGCTAAAGTTGCAGGTATTGCTAATGGTTGGAAAAAATCGATAGGACAAAACAGAGGTATTAAACGTTTAAATGCAATTGAAAAAAAACAGCAATTTGAAGCTCAATTTAATGTGTGGGCTAATCAAACTCCCGAAAGGAAAGCAAAATATGGAGATTTAATTAATTCATTTGAGCAAACATACAGTAAAATGAAGCCATATCAATTATCGTATAACTATTTTGTCGAAGCAGCATATTCTATAGATATTTTAAAATTTGCATATAGTTTTCGTGCTTTAGTCGAAAAATCGAAAAGCAAAGAAACAACTAAAGAAAGTTTAAAGCAATTAACCGAACAATTGATTACATCATCAGAAAATTGGTTAAAATCATACAATTCCGATATTGATAAAAACATAATGGGAATGTTGTTAACCGAATATTATACTAAACATGATAGAAATTTTCAACCCGAAATATTGAAAATTTTTGGAGATAAATATAAAGGTGATTATACAAAAGCAACAAACGATTTCTTTAACACTTCTATTTTTACAACTAAAGTAAGATTAATTGACTTTTTGAAAAACTATTCGAAGAAAAAATCAAAGAAAATTGAAAATGATCCAATTTATCAATTGGCAACTGGAACAATAAGCTATTATAGAGATAATATTATGGATAAATTAGTAGATTTTGAAGCTAAACTCGACAGTTTATACAGAATTTACACAACAGCACAATTTGAAATGCAACCGAACAGACGTTTTTATCCCGATGCAAATCTCACTCTTAGAGTTACTTATGGAAAAGTTAACGATTATTATCCTTACGATGGAATTAAATATAACTATTTTACAACATTAGATGGAATAATGGAAAAGGAAAATCCTGAAATTTACGACTATGTAGTTGAAAACAGACTTAAAACACTATGGAGTAATAAAGATTACGGTCAATATGCCGATAAAGATGGAACTATGCACGTGGCTTTTATTGCAACTAATCATACAACAGGCGGAAATTCAGGAAGTCCGGTTTTAAATGCCTATGGACAACTTATTGGAATTAATTTTGATAGAAACTGGGAAGGCACCATGAGCGACCTAATGTACGACCCAAGCCAATGCAGAAATATTTCGCTCGATATTCGTTATTGTTTGTTTATTATTGATAAATTTGCTGATGCAAAATGGTTGATTAATGAGATGAATATTGTGAAATAAAAGTTGCAAAAAATAAAAAAATCATATTTTCAGAAACCCCTTGACAATAATTAAATACAAAAACAATGAAAACAAAAATAATATTTTTAGCAATAGTTTTAAGTTCTTTTTTTCAAGTTTGTTTTTCGCAAGGTACAATAAAAGGAAAAGTTACGGAAGAAGATGGTAAAACGCCAGTTCCGTATGTAAGCGTTTATATTGAAAAAAATGGCAAATTGTTTGGAGGTGCCGTAACTGAAATTGATGGTAGATATACAATAAAAGCAATTCCACCAGGAAAATACACTTTAAAAGCCTCATTGATAGGCTATACAAGTTCAAAAATAAATAATGTTGTAGTAAAATCAAATAGAATTACATTTATTAATATCAAATTATC
>CAZRCF010000298.1:2624-3838 GCA_964598505.1 uncultured Lentimicrobiaceae bacterium
TAAAATCAGGGCAACTTACTGCATCTGAATTAAATGATTTTAGTAAATGGGAATTATGGAAAGATATTCAAGGGAAAGATTTAAAAGAATTTCAAACTCTATGGCAAATTTCACCACTTGAGAGGTATTCAGTTCAAGTAAAATCTGATAAAGGAAAAGCAATTATTGATGCTGTAGTTTTATTAAAAACCACAAAAGGCGATGTTGTATGGAACTCAAAAACCGATAATACAGGAAAAGCCGAATTATGGAACAACCTTTTTTCAAATTCAAAAAATAATAATTTAGAGTTATTGGTTAAATATAATAATAATGAATATCGTTACGAAAACCCAACACTTTTTAATAATGGTATAAATGCTTTCGTAATTCCTGCCGAATGCAATAATCCAAACACAATTGATATAGCTTTTGTGGTTGATGCAACTGCTTCGATGGATGACGAGATTGCTTTTTTAAAAACAGATTTAATTGATATAATTGAAAATACAAAAACAAATTTTGCCGATTTACAAATAAATTTAGGAAGTGTCTTTTATCGATGTTTTGTAAATTCGTATGTAACAAAAACTTCTTCTTTATCTAACAAAATTTTAAACACTACCAATTTTATTAATTTACAATATGCAGGCGAAGGCGGAGATGAGGTTGTGGAAGAGGCTCTTAAATCTGCAATTGATAGTTTAAATTGGAGTAAATCGGCACGTGCCCGTTTATTATTCTTTGTTTTAGACCAACAGCCACTTACTAATACCGATGTGATAAATAAACTACATTTTTATATTAAAAAAGCTGCTGAAGTAGGTGTTAAGATAATTCCTATTGTTGCCAGTGCCGAAACATTAGAAAACGCATCAAGTATGGAATATCTTATGCGAAGTATGGCACTCGCTACAAATGGTACATACGTTTTTTTAACAGATCACAGCAATATTGGAAATACTCATGCAAAGCCAACTACTGACCAATACGATGTTGAATTATTAAATAATCTAATTAAAAAAATTATATATCAAAATTGTTATGTGCATAATTGTAATGAAAAGATTGATTTAAAAGATATTTCAGATACAACTTATATTACAAATAGTCCAATTATTGCTCACGAAATAATCGATACTTCAAGAACTAAAAAACCAATTATCCCAAATGTAAATATTAAAGATTTTTCAAAAAATAATGATACTATTAAACAACTCAACAATAATGAGCCT
>CAZRCF010000299.1:0-3832 GCA_964598505.1 uncultured Lentimicrobiaceae bacterium
TGTTCAAAATTATCATTATTATCAACTTTATATACTTTCATACTCCCAAAAGCATCGAGAATTGCAGTAACAAAACTTAAAATCAAACTAAATGCAAATGCCCACCAAAAACCATCAACAACGAATTTATCGACAAATTGTGTTGTTAGAAGTATAATTCCTGCATTTATAACAAATAAAAAGAAACCAAATGTCATAACAGAAACCGGGATAGTAAGAAATATTAAAACCGGTTTAATAAAACTATTTAAAACCGATAATACAAAAGCTATAAGAATAGCATTTATTAATTTGGGTTCGCCAATATGAACTCCTGATAATAGCCACGATGTAATAATTATTGCTAATGATGAAACAACAATTCTAATAATAAATTTAATAAATTTTTGTTTTAATTGACTATACATGATATAAAAATTTGGCTCTAAAATTACAAAAAAATTAGAGATTATTCAAATTTATACCAAGCAAAAATTCTGAAATAACTTTTTTAGTTGCAGTTTGATAAGTAAATCTGCCACCTATTGATATTGGTGCAACTAAACGAAGCCAATGAGAATCGGAAATCAATTCTACGCCAACTCCTTGATATTCATATATTGAATTGCTGTTGTTTTTTCGCCAGTTTGAATAATCGTAAAACATATTTGCATAAAAACGCTTTATATATAGCAATCTGCCAAACGACCAATCGGGATAAAATAATGGAAAGCTGTAGTTTGCACTTGCAGTATATGAATCGGTGCTAAAAATACCATAAAATGCTCGAGGATAATTAATTAAACTTGCAAAAGCTAATTGCTGTTTGATTATTGTTTGCCCACCAAAATATAATTGCAAGTTATGATTTTTGAAAACTCCGGGCAAATATGTATTACATTCTAAAGCGAAAATATTTCCTGCATTTAAATTGCCCGAAACCGAAATATTATAATTTGCCTCTAACGAAATTCCAAATTTTGGTTTTAAATCACGAGTTGCTTTATGTTTAAAAATACCTGAATATAGCCTAAAAAGCATCGCCGACATATTTCCGTTTTGATATTTATAATTTGATGTCGATTTGTTTTCAATATCCATCATAGCAAACTTTGCTGTAGCAGAAAATGGCATATAATAAGCCGGTTTTTGAAAAACTAATGGAATTGTAACTCCTAACGAATAATCATTTTGCTTCCACGTATATCTAATTGTATCGCGAATGCCAACATAATTTCCAGCCCTAAGCCCCGTTTCCATGCTACAATCAACTACTGGATAAAATCCTTGATATGAATATGTGGTATTAAAACGAATTACTTGCTCAGCAACATTATATAAAAAACCAGTACTTAAAAACGAGCTTGATAAATCGTTATGTGAAGTAATCGACAACCCAGGTTGTATTGTTTTATTTTCATTATTAATATAAATAGGTCCCCAACTATGTATTTTAAATAAATTTAAAAGTTTACTGTATTTTTTTACTTTATAAATACTATCGTTTGATTTTGAAAAATCAACTACCGAGTCGTATTTTCCTAAAATTGACAAATCGGAATTGCCAATATATGGCTGATTTATATTTATATTTTCGCCTTTCGATAAAATATCTGTAAAAATTGGTCTATTTCCATTTTCGGTAATTTCGGATACTAAAAGTTGATTAGAATTAAAATAACTAACACTTTCAATACCAAAAGGACGATTTGCAATAATTTTTAATGATTTATCGGATAATGAAAATTCGCAAGCAGGCGTATTATGATTATACGACATTGTAATAATCACCTTATTATCAACAACTTGCCATAGTAAAAAATCGGTATAAGTACTTTGAGTTAAATCTTCCCATGATTTCGTTAAAAATGAGTATTTAGCTAATCGTTTACCATTTTCATTTAATAAAATTGCAACAAAGGCTGTATCCTTCTCACACCAACGTGGTTGTATAATTTGACTACCATCGGGCGAAGCAATTTTTGAAATAATTATACCATTTTTATCTAAAACATGAACTGTGCTAATATCCTGAATATCATAATCTACCGCTATAATATTACTATTTAACTTTGATAGTTCAGGATATTGGTATCGAGTATTTGAAATTACCGTAGAAATAGTTTTTAAATTGTTATCATATAATCGCAAATTACTTGTAGAAGCCTGTTCCCATCGAGGATTAAAATTATATTCAGTCCAAACTGCATTATTATTTGATGCTGATAAACTTCCATCAATTAACATTGAATTATTAATTAATTTTGTTTCAATTCCATTGCATATTAAAACTAAACAAGGTGCTTTTGAATAACTTTTTTTATAAGCAATAATGGTAGAATCGTTTAATTTTGAAACTTGCGAATAATTTATATAGTCTTTTGATATTTTGTTTAAAGCGGTTGCCCAATTTGAAAATACTGAAGTGTCAATTCGCTTTTTTTCCGAATTTTTTAACTCATTCATAGTTTTTTGGTAAAACTTACTAATCTTAAAGCCCGATTGCTCTTTAAATTGATAAAAAAATGGATTTGGATTAAAAGGTGCTTCCGAAACTTCGTTTAAATTATTTGCCCAAAAATCTTCACCATATATTAATCGAGCATATTTAACTAAATGATATCCCTGCTGATATGAATCGGCTACATAGTTTTTATACGAACCGAATAATGATTTGTTATATGAATAAACGCGTTTATTTACAAGGCTTGCCCTAAGCGGTGCATCAAAAAGCGGCACTCGTCCTCTACCACTTTCCGATAAAAGTGTTTCGGTTAGCACTGCATCGCCCTCAAAAAACCATGATGGAATATAAATTCCCATAAAACCACCAATTATTTGCTCGCCAAACAAAATATATAAATCCCCCAAAGTTGAATTTTTTAATTTATCCATCTGCCTAATATGACGAACTTCGTGTAATAAAAGTTGATCTATCCATGGTTGCGAGTATATATCCCACGATGGATATGTCAGTAATTCAATTCTGCGTGGTGTATAAGCTGTATATCCGTTTGAATAAACCGTTCTATTATGAATAATCATAGGAAACTTACGTGGTGTGCTTTGAATACTTTTGCCAATTACTTTATGCTGATATTCAAGCTTATTCATTATTTTTTGAGCTTGCAAACGATAATCTTTTGGAAATATCAATCGATAATTTTTAGTTTTTATGGTTTCCCATTTCACATTTGAAGGATCGGTGCCAATACTAAAATACTGAGCTGATAATGAGCTAATTAGTAGTGTAAATAAAATAAATATTATTGCAGCTTTTTTCAATTAGAATGTTGAATTACAATTAAAATATTCGGCAAAATTAACATTTTTTTTGATTTAAAATAATTATTTCTGAAAATAACAAAAATAGAACACTGATTTCGCAGAAAAAACAGATTAATAATGAGCGGTTAGCTATTAGCTTTTAGCTTTTTCACCGCAAAGTTATTAAAGCAAACGCAGAGAACACGCTAAGGGTTTTTCATTAGCACATTATCGCATTAGCACATTACCTTATTTTCCTTTTAACTTTTCGATGTTCATTATTTACAAATGATACTTTAAAAAAATAGCAAATAATTAATTAAGTTTGCAAAAGATTTTGAAAAAGTAAAAAAATGAAAAAAAATATAGCAATTTTAGCAGGTGGCGATTCGGGCGAATATGAAATTTCGATTAAAAGCGGAAAAGTAATTGAAAAAAATATCGATAAAAACATTTTCAATACTTGGTTTATACATATTAAAGGCAGAAATTGGACATATCAAACCGAAAATAACACTCAACTTGATATTGACAAAAATGATTTTTCGTTAACTATTGACAATAATAAAATATTTTTTGATGCTGT
>CAZRCF010000300.1:0-3832 GCA_964598505.1 uncultured Lentimicrobiaceae bacterium
TTGTATGTTAATAAATAATTAACTTGTAAATTATTTTTAAAAGCTAAGTAAAACGCAGTTTAATTTGATTTAGTATTATTTGTTTGATTATTATTATATTTTCTAAATTCCGAATGAACTACAATAACAAATTGATAGTTATCAAATGACTAAAAAAGCAACTTAATGTATAAATAGCCGATTTTCAATTATTCATCTTACTACTTCTTACTACTTCGCACTTCCCAACTTTTTTACCACATAAGGCACATAAGGTGCACAAAAGGGAGAGAAAAAGGCTTACAACTAACGATTAGGTATAAGTGATTAAGCTAATAAGAAAGTAGTGAATAAGGAAATCCGCTCAATCGCCCAATAACTTAATAACTAATCACTTATCAATTTTTTTTACCACGCACCAGTCACCAGTTACCATTTACCTGTATTATCTGATTACTCAACCTTTATCGGCACTTTAACTAATGGTTTTCGTTTGGCTTTTGTTTCCCATTTTGGGTTTTGTACTCGCCATTGTTCTACGGTTATGTAGCCCTCCTCGCCTTGCCATTTGGCTATATATGGATTATAACAACATTTTGCAGGTTGTGAATAAATATCTTGAGGGTTTTTTATAAAACACCGGCAATCGCTACACATATAACGAAATTCACAATCTTTGCAAACATCAATATCATCTTTACGAAAACCCCACAAATCTTTAAAACCTGGTTTATTTATTGCATCTTCCATTGTTGTATCCGCTATATTTCCAAAACTTTTTGTCATTGCAGGGCAGTTTTTTATATTGCCTTCGGCATCAATACATATTTTGCGGTTTAGGCAAGTATTGTAGTGCTGCGATTCGCTTAACATTAACAAATTGCATGAAAAATTTATTGGCGATATAAAACCACAATCGTTGTTTGAACTAATTTTCTGTTTAATAAATATAATTGTTCTTGCAATATTATCATCGTTTAAAATTTTATCGTTAGGCGAAGATGTAAAAATTAGTTTGTTGATTCTTAGATTATCAATACACAACTGCTTTATTTTGTTTTCAGAATAATTTTCGTTATAAGGCAAAATTATTTCTATTGAACGTAAAAGACTGTTTTCTGTGCAACTAACTACTTTTAATAAAGTTTCAAAACTAACTTTTTCGTAAAATCTTATTTCAATATGAGGGCAGTTTAAATTGATTAACTCTTGAATGTGCTTTTTTAAATTTTCAATGTTACTATTGAGTTCAATTATTGAATTTTGAATTTGATATGGTTTACTAAAAGCTAAATTTATATCAGAAAAACATTTTAATTCATCATAATCACATTCAAAAATAAAGTTCTTTTCTATCAGATAATCAATATACTCAGCAATTATTTTACTATTATGTTCGCCATATTTTTTAATTAATTTTTCGGTATTAATTACTCCCCGGTTTTGTAAAAATGTAAAAAGTATATTCGGTATTATATCAAATGTATTATTCTGAACATCTAAAATTGACGAACGAAAAAATCCTTTAATTGGATAACAGTTTGCAAAAAGTTTATATATCATAAAAGTTGTTTTATTTACCTAAGTTTATTTCACTTATTGTTAAAGAAATAGGTTTGCTGCTGCCATAAATGTAATAGTCGTTTGTTTTAAAAAAATTACATTTTGCGCTTTTTCTTTTTCGTGAAGTGTTTTTTTTAAATTCATTAATTTCAATAAACTTATAGGAAACAGGCAGGCTGCTAAATAAACAATTATTTATTTGTTCTTTATAATTCATGTTTTTTCTATTAAAAAGTTTGCAATATTTTTTTCAACAGGGTAATTGCAAGCAACGTTTAAAATGTTAAATTGCCCGGTTGGATTAATTTCTAAAAAATAAAATATATTATCAACACCTTTTATTATATCAATTGATGCTGTTTTTAGTTTATAAAAACACAATAATGCTTTTAATTTACTTTCAATATTTTTTGGCAATTTATAAGGTACTTTACGGTAATAGTTTTCCATCATATTTGCTCGTGAATCAATTTCTTCATTTGATTTTTCGCTTATTGCAGCCATACTATAAAATTTACCATCCAAATAAAAAGCTCTTATTTCGTATTTCTTTTTTATTGTTTTTTGGAAAAAGCTTGGTGTAAAAGTAGTTGGAAGTTTATCTATTACATCTTTTTCAACAATATTAGTATATAATGATAAATAATTATTTTCAACTTCAAAACCCACATTCCATCCTATTGTTTTAGTAATTATACATAAATGTTTTTTATAAAAATCTTCAACTTCTTTTTTTAATGTACTAATTATCCAATCAGGAACATCTAAGCCTAACTCTTTTGCTTTGTATAAAACTTCAATTCGGTTAATATCGTAAGTTAAACTGGTTGATAAATATCTTTTTTTTGAAATAAATTGATTAAATATGTCATATAGCTTACGTTCTTCAATATATGTCCATTTGTGTAAATATTTAAAAAGTGATATATCAATTTCGTGTTTAATATCTTCACGTAAAATTTTATAATTAAAATTATGAAACGCTGTTCGATGCCAAAAACAAGTAATATCATTAAGATTAATTATTTTTTCACCGCATTGGATAATAAAATTTTCAGAATCTATTAAGTTTATTTCAATAACATCATCATCGTATAAAATCACAAACTCCTTTTTGTAATACATAAGCCACTCGGCTACTTCAAATGTGCTTCTATCGGCTCGTGTAGAGAGAATTAATATCATATTCTGATAATTTTGAGTATTCAATGATAGTTGGAGACCCGTATGGCGTAAGGCAAAATGAGCTAAATTTATTTTTGTTATAAAAAACTATAAAAAACGGAGTTTTAAAATCACAATATTTCTTTATTACATTTATGTAATTATTATAAGAATTAATATTTATATAAGCTAATCTATTTTTATTTACTTTTAATATTTCTAAATAACGATGTATTTTATGAAGATAATTGTATCCAATATTAATGTTTTTGAAATAATTAGGCGATGGTAAAATAAGTGCATTAAGGTTTGCGTTAGGATGAATGATTTCGGCAATTGAAATTATTTCGAATAAAGATTTATTATAATCTATTGAATTCGTTTTATTATCAATATAAACTCGTAAAAGAGGAGCGGTAGTAATTTGATAATTTGTATCATTAAATTCTGAAGCCGCTCTAGTGTATGGAAATTTCCATAATAAAAAATTTTCTAATTGAAAAACTAAATTCCACGATGAATATCCCTTGCTTGCCGATTGATATGCTTCTTTTAAAAAAAACAATACATTTTCTCTGCCAAAATGGCTTATATATGATGTAATTGGGCATTCTTCATTAATATTAGAAAAGCTTAGTGTAGAATCATTATAAGTTAAAAATTTAGGCCATGAATTTTTTTGCACCCATTGTTTGATTACTAAGCAATTATTTTCGTCTGTTTTTTTATATTCTTCATAAATTGCTTTTGTTGTTTTCTTGTTAAAATATTTAATCCTAATACCCTGATCGGTCTCCGATACTTTATTTAGCATTACTGTTAATTCCATATCATGGTATTTCTTTTTAAAAATAATCCAATTTTTAATAAACCTTTTGTATCCATAACTACATCGTTGTAAAGTGTCAATAAAATTCCAGCTATATCCTATTTTTACAGCTTCGTCTAAGTATTTAAAACTCTGTTCCGTATTTTTGTTTTTAAAAGCTAGTTTCGATAAATTTACATAAACTCCTTTAGTAAATGTTAAATCGTTTGATTTCAGTATTCGGTTTGAATAATATAAAACACTATCCATTTTATTTTGTTTCGAAAAATAATCTACTTTATTAATCAATACTTTGTT
>CAZRCF010000301.1:0-3783 GCA_964598505.1 uncultured Lentimicrobiaceae bacterium
TTACCAGGCACCGGTCACCAGCTACCGGTTACCATTAACCGTTACTTGTTAAATGCTCTCATTCGTATAGCTGTAATAATTTTTTTAGTATATAACGGAAAATCGGCTTTCATCATCCAATCGTAATAATTTGGTTCAATTTTAAAAACCGCTTCAACGGTTTTACCTTTATGTTTTCCAAAATTAAAAACTTCTTCGTTTTTATCGTTAAAAGCAATATGTCCAACTAAATCAGCATTTTTAGTATAATACGAAAAATCGCTTAAAGCCTTTATATCATTAACAATTGGAATTGTTTTATTGCCATCTTTATCAGTAATTTCAACACCATCGTATCTTTCAATTTGTCGTTTAAAAATCTCGTAAGTAGCCACAGTATCTGCTTCCGCCGAATGAGCATTTTCTAAGGTTTCATTGCAATAAAATTTATATGCAGCACTCAAATTACGAGGTTCCATTTTATGAAATATGTTCTGAACATCGATAAATTTTCGGGTTTTAATATCAAAATCAATTTCGGCTCTTAAAAATTCTTCAACCAAAAGTGGAATATCAAATTTATTTGAATTAAAACCAGCCAAATCGGCATTATCAATAAACTGAATATAGCTGTGAGCAACTTGTGCAAAAGTAGGTTTATCAATAACATCTTTATCCCAAATACCATGAATTTTTGATACAAAAGGTGGAATTGGTATTGTTGGATTAATAACATCTTGTTTAGTCATTGTGCTACCATCGGGCATAACTTTCAATATACAAATTTCTACAATTCTATCAGTTCCAACATTAATTCCGGTTGTTTCAAGGTCGAAGAAGGCTAAAGGACGATTTAGGTTAATTTTCATACGTAAATTTTAATTATTTTAATTGTCGTATGGAACTCGCCAAATAATCATTATCTTGTGTGTATCGAATTTTTATGGCTCGTTTCATTACTTACTTTTTTGTATTTTTATTTTTTACTTTTGTTTGTTTAGTTTTTGATATTTCTTTTTCTTTTGGCTTTATTATTTCTTTATTTTCAATGTAAATATTTAAAATTAAAGGATTTAAAGAAGGTTCTTTATCTAAAATATTAATTTTTGTAATCCATTCGGGAAATTTATTTGAACTTACTTTTAAAAAATAATTGCCTTCTTTTAATGGAATAGTAAATTCTCCACTAATATTATCAGGTGTAACTGAAATAATGTTTTTCTTTGAAATAGTATCTATTACCGAAATTGAAACATTTAATTCTTCATTAGCTTCTGATAATTTTTTTTCTGCAATAGGTAAATCTTTTAATGTTAGTTTGTTTAACTGTTCTTGTGAAGTTTTTATAATTTTTTGTGTAGCAACTATTTTGTTTGTATAAGCAACAGTATCGCTAATTTTTTCTATTGATTTCTCGTTTATTATTATTTTTTGTTTTAGTTTTTCAATTTCATTTTTAATTTGATTTACTTTTTGTTGAGCATTTTTAATTACTATATTTCGAGCTCCATATATTTCAACTGAGTCTTTATTATATATCTTAGCATTTAATGAAATAACAGGAGCCGGTACATCTAAAAATGTAATTCTATAAATATCTAAATCGCCATAACCACCTTCACGAAAATCGTGAATATAGCCATATCTACCTGATTTTGAAACTGATATAGTTTTATTATCATTGGGAGTATTTATTGGGTATCCAAGGTTTTCGGGTTTTGTAAAAGTCATATTAGTTGTATCCCAAGTAGTTTTAAATAAATCGTAACCACCCATTCCGAAGTGCCCTGTAGAAGAGAAATATAGTGTTTTTCCATCGGGAGCAATTTGCGGAAAATCCTCATCAAATTCTGTATTTATAATATCTCCCAAATTTATTGGAGTATCCCACGATTCATCTGGAAGTTTTATCGAATACCATAAATCTTTTCTTCCTATGCCATTTGGGCGTTTTGAAGCAAAAAAGATATATTTATTATCCGGTGAAATAGTTGCTGAAGTTTCTTCAAATTTGCTGTTTATATTCAAATAATCACTTCTTTGATAACTTTTTCCTTTTCTGGAAGATATAAAAATATCGTCCATAGCATTTTCATTATAAATATACATTAATAAATCATTACCTTTTGAGGTAATTCCAACACTTTCTTCAATTAAATATGTGTTTATTGATGATGCCAAACGCTTTGGTTTCGCCCAATTTTGTTCTTCAAATTGTGAAATAAAAACATCTGCTGTTTTAAAGCCATCATTATCTTCATAATTACCAGTATTTCCAACTCTTTTTGATGTAAAAAAAAGAATATTTTCATCTTCATTAATATATGGATTATAATCAGGAAATTCAGAATTAATAATTGCTCCAACATTTTCAATTTTCACATTCACTTTTTTAGTGTAAAGTTCTTTTGCTTGTTTACACATCTCAATCATTCTTTTTGTTGCAACCGTAACATTGTCTTTTTCGTTGTCTTTATTTATTATTCTAAATTTTTCAAAATTAGTAATAGCTTTATCAAATTGATAATCAAGCATATAAGAGCGACCTAAATCATAATAAGAAAACGGATCACAATTTGGTGCACTAACTACAATTTCAAAATGTTCAATAGCTTTTTGTTTGTTAATATTTGAATTTAGGTAGGCATAACCAATAAAAGCATGATAGCTAACATTATCAGGTTCTGTTTTTAAAAGTATTTCAAATTCATAAATGGCTTTGTTATAGTTTCCTGTTTTAAAGTAGTTTATAGCTTTTGAATAATCACTTTTTTCAACTTTGGTTGACTTGTTATTTGTTTGTGAAATTAGATTGTTTGATAATATAAGACATAAGAATATGCCTATTAATGTTTTATAAAACATGATTTAAAAGATGAATTAATAAATAATAATTAAAACTTTTTAATTTTGAAAAACGATTATCTTACAAATTATGGAATTTAAAATTGGTAAGCAATTTTTCCTCCTAAGAAATGATATAGAACCCTTTCCGCTCTATTAGTTGTAATTTGAGGAAATAAATTGTATTCATCAGAATAATTTATTGAAGTTTCTTGAAGTTTATAGCTAAAAGTAAAAATAGTAGATGCAGAACTCGAAACCATAACTTTAAAACCTATACCAGTCTCGGCATATAAGCCTTGAGTAGCTCCATTAAAAACTTGGTTTTTGCTTTCAGGTTTTGGCGATTGATACCATTTTGTTGCATAACCTAAATCGGTGTAAATATGAGGTGAATATCTTCCAGAATATAAATTAAATCTAAAATCGGCATATATAGGAACAAATGAAGTATATTTCCATTTTTCAAAACCAATACCAAATCCTAACGAAAAATAAGGATTAAACATATTACCAATTACTTGATGAATTGAAATTGATGTTTGGTAATTATCAATTAAATGACTTCCATAAGCAATTTCGTCAAATCCATTAAAAAAAGATAAAGAGGTAATTTTTATTATTCCACTTTCTTTAAAAATATCTCGCGATTGACCGAAAGATGAACTGAAACTACAAAATAGTAAAATTACAATTGTAGATATTATGATTGAAGCCTTTTTCATACGTAAATATTTAATTTGTTTTTAATTTGTTTTATCAAACTCACCAAAAAATCATTAACTTTTGTATAACGAATTTTTATAGCTCGTTTCATATTTTTAAAAAATTATATTTATTAAAAAGCAAATTTAGTTATTTTTTTAAATTTTATATATATAATTATGTTGAATTTTATAAAATAAACCCGTTGTGCATTTAGGAAACAAAAATATAAAAGTTGTTCATTGAATTAAAATA
>CAZRCF010000302.1:0-3774 GCA_964598505.1 uncultured Lentimicrobiaceae bacterium
GTAAATTTGTCTTTTGCAAGAAAAAAAATTAAAACTGAATTAGAAAAAATTTATAGCTATGGATTATCATAAAATAAACGACTTGCTCGAAAAGTATTACGAAGGCGAAACTACGCTTGATGAAGAAACTTACATCAAGGAATATTTTGCTAATACCGATTTATCAAAAGAGCATCTTTCTCAAAAGCAAATGTTTCAATATTTTAATACCGAAAAACAGAATAATAAGCCTCAATTTGATGTAAATACAGAGCTTACATCTTTGATGGAGAAACAATGGCAAACCGAAACAAAGATTAGGTTTAATCGCACATTGAAATGGGTTAGCAGTGTAGCAGCCCTGTTTATCCTATCAATAAGTATTTATAACTATTACGACAAACCTGCATTTGTTCTTAAAGATACATATTCAGATTCTGAACAGGCGTATAACGAAACAAAACGAGTATTAATATACGTATCGGATTGTATGACTCAAAAAACGGATAATTTGAAATATTTATCTGAAATTGACGAATCTTTTAACAAATTAAATGAAGTGTTGGAAATAAACGGAATTAATAATAATAAAAAATAAAAAGTCATGAAAAAGCTAATAGTAATTATAATCTTCTTTGTTTTTTCAAATAATGGATACTCTCAAGGTTCTCCTGTAGATAAAATATTTGAAAAATATGCCAATAAAGATGGTATCACAACAGTATATATATCGAAATATATGTTTGCTTTGATTGCCGGTGAAAAAAGCAAAAGTAAAGATGAATTTGATAAAGCAATAAAAGGATAAGATATAAAAATGCTGTTAAAAGAAAAAAATGGTAAAATTGTAGAGTTTCTTATGATAGGAGGAGGAAAAGACAATATGCTGATTTGCATAACAGGTAATATTGATATAGGCTCTATTGCAAAACTATCTAAAGCTGTAAATGAAATGAAAAATAAGCCAAAGAAAAAATAAATTTAAATTAAAAATAGTTGGCATAAATTTTGCTTAAAAAATATTCTTAAATGAAAGATGTTTTATAAAAAATAAAACTACATAAAATACTATTAATCAATTATTTATAAATTAAATTATTTAAACATGAAAAAAATTAATTTTATCATTGCCTTTCTCATTATTTCATTAAGTAGCAAGGCACAACAAACAGGAAGTTTTACAGACACTATTGTTTTTATGAGTCAAGATAGGATATTGTCTTGTTACGTTCGTACAACTTATACTCCAAGTACAAACTACCAATTGATGGTTTGTTTGCACGGAATGGGCGACAATAGTAATAATTACAGAAATGCTTTAATTAACTCTCTTAATTGGCAATCAGTCTTCCCAAATACTATTTTTATCTGCCCTGATGGTGGTGATGATTATGCTTCAGACTTTTCGGATCCAACAGGTGATGAGGAAATTATTGCAGAATGTATTGCTTACGCAAAGATAAATTATTCGATAGATACCAATAATATTATCTTACAAGGTTTTTCATTAGGAGGAAGAAGTGCTTTAAAATATGGCTTGGATAATCCTTCAAAATTTAAAGGCTTACTATTAAATACACCTGCAATACAAGGCTTAGATGATGCTTTAAACACGACACCTCAAGGAGTATACTATAATTATGCAAATGCACATCAAATACCTATTTATATCACTTGTGGTTCAAACGATGATATTTATACTTATACCATTGAAAAAATTTATGAGATTTTAAAAAAGAATAATTCAATAGTTAAGTACACAATTGTAACTGGTCTTGGACATACTATTCCTAATAGTACTTTTACAAGTCCATGTTTGTCATTTTTTGCAAATCCTGCTACAGTTCCTTATGATTTAGATATTTTTGAAATTAACTTAGCAGAACGCTCATGCGACACTTTAGTTTCTCCCAAAATCTATATACGAAATTTAGGCAGTAATAATGTTACTACTTTTGGGTTAAATTATTCCTTAAATAGTATAAATGGAACATATAATTGGACAGGGAATATTGGTCCTTACGAGCATACGTTGGTTTCTTTACCTCAATTATCAGCTACCACGGGAACTCAGTCTTTAAATGTGAGTGTTGGATCAATTAATACATCATATACAGATACACTAACTTCTAATAATCAATTGTCAAAATCATTTACTATCGAAACCAGTGGACATGCTTATCCTGTTTTTGAAGGTTTTGAGTCAAATGTAGATGGATGGATATTCCCCAAAACCGGAAGTATTTTCGAATGGTTTGTAAATAATAATGTTCATAAAACAGGGTTAGCTTCAATAAGTGCTGTTAATACAATTTTAATGTTTTATACAAAAGGGGACATTGAAAGTTTTTTATCTCCCGTAATAGATCTTACATCAGTTTTAAATCCGAAAATGTCATTTGATCTAGCATATAATTATCAAAAATACACTCCTCCATATTTTACTAACGATACTGTTTTTGCTGACACATTAGAGGTTTCTATATCGCTTGATTGTGGCGAAACATTTCAAACATTATATAAAAAAGGAGGAGCAGATCTTGCTACTGCTCAATCTCCTATTTTAAATGCTACACAAATTGCACAGTGCTTTTTTACTCCTACAGCCAATGAATGGAGAACAGAGGTAATTGATTTGAATAATTATGCAAATCAATCAAATGCAATAATTAAGTTTAGTTATATTTCCGACATGGGAGGATGTATTAGCATTGATAATATAAATTTTGCAAATGATGTTTCAATTACAGAAGAAAAACAAGAAATCAACTTTAACATTTTCCCAAATCCTGCAAAAGATGATGTAAAAATAATAGTAAATCACAGCGGTGCAATGCAAATAAATATTTATGATGCTATGGGAAGAAAGCTTTTTACTAAAGGTATAAATAATAAAATTAATGATGAAATTTTAATTAATACTTCTAATTTTAACAACGGAGTTTATATTGTTGAAGTTATATCCGATAATACTTATAGCAATAAAAAATTGTTGATTAACAGATAGAATAAAATTATTAGATATTAATAAAAAAATCGGTTATGCAAAGAGGTATAATCGATTTTTTTATTTTTAGCTTAATAAGAAAGTAGAATTTATATACCTGATTACAATTGGTTTATTATTTGTAAATTTTAAATTTAACTTTTAAATAACAAAAATATGTTGTATATTTACAAAATATTTGAACAACAAGAATTTTTAGATAAATTCTTGTTGTTATTTCATTTTAAGGTATTTAATTATAGTAATAACCAATTTAAAAAGGAGGGCAATTATGCAACACAAAAAAGTAAAAATTATTGCAATAATTCTGTTTACTTTAGGAGTAACAGGATTAAATGCACAAGAATCTATAAACGCCTCGGGCGGAAATGCCTCTGGTAGTGGAGGTTCGTCAAGTTATTCTATTGGGCAAGTTTTTTATACATCAAATATTGGATCAAATGGTTATGTAGTTGGAGGCGTTCAGCAGCCTTATGAGATATCAGTTGTGATAGGCATTAATGAAGCAAAAGATATTACATTGCAATATTCAGCTTATCCAAATCCTACAAAGGAGAATATAATTTTGAAAATTGAAAACTTTTCACTTTCAAATTTATCATTTTACCTTTACGATATTAACGGCAAACTTTTAGAAAATAAAAAAATTGAAAGTAACGAAACAAGTATTACTATGAACAATCTTGCTACAGCAAATTATATTTTAAAAGTAACCCAAAACAACAAAGAAGTTAAAACATTTAAAATCATTAAAAATTAAAAAAATATGAGAAAATTAGTAACAATTT
>CAZRCF010000303.1:0-3763 GCA_964598505.1 uncultured Lentimicrobiaceae bacterium
AACTGAAATACTGTTAATTAAGGTTTGTGAAAAATTTAAATGTAAAATTATATTAATAAAAAAATAAATTGTTATAAAAAATTACTACAATTAGCTTAATTTTACACCTCTAAAAAACCAGAAAGTACTAATAGATGATTAAAAAATGGGTAACATTAAACGAACAAAATGAAGAAAAAATTAACCTTTTTTCTCAAGAACTTAATATATCAAAAACATTAGCAAAATTATTATTTCAAAGAGGAATTAATACATTCGATAATGCTCGCGACTTTTTTCGTCCTAATTTAAAAAACCTTCACGATCCATTTCTTATGAAAGATATGGATAAAGCTGTTTCGCGTTTAGAAAAAGCTATTGATAATAAAGAAAAAGTTTTAGTTTATGGCGATTATGATGTTGATGGAACATCAGCCGTTGCTCTTGTTTACTCGTTTATTAAACAATATAACGATAATATTGAATATTATATTCCCGATAGATATTCCGAAGGTTATGGAGTTTCAATTCAAGGTATTGATTATGCTATTGAAAACAAATTTCAATTAATTATTACCCTTGATTGCGGTATAAAAGCAAATACCGAAATTGATCGTGCTGCAAATAACAATATTGATGTAATTATTTGCGACCATCATCGACCCGGCGATATTTTACCTAAGGCTTATGCAATATTAGATGCAAAGCAAATTGATTGTAATTATCCATTTAAAGAACTTTCGGGCTGTGGAGTGGGGTTTAAACTAATTCAAGGCTATGCTCAAAGAAAAAAAACTCCATTTTGCGACTTAGTTAAATATTTAGATTTAGTAGTTATTAGCATTGCTTCAGATATTGTTCCAATTACCGGCGAAAACAGAATTTTGGCTTATTATGGGCTTAAATTAATAAATTCGCAGCCACGTATTGGTATTGAATCAATTTTAACATATAGTAATATTCGTCGTAAAGCAGATACGCCCGAATTATCAACCAAAAGTATTTTTAATAGATATATTTCAATTAGCGATTTAGTTTTTTTAGTTGGTCCACGCATTAATGCCGCCGGCAGAATTGATACAGGCAGAAACTCAGTAAAACTTTTAATTTCCGAAGATTTAGAAACAGCTGAACGAATAGGCGAAAGAATAAATGCATACAACGACGAACGTAGAAGTTTAGATACAATTACCACTGCTGAAGCTATTCAAATGATTATGGATGATCCCAAATATACAAATCGCAAATCTACTATTGTGTATCATCCCGATTGGCATAAAGGCGTTATTGGAATTGTAGCTTCTCGACTTGTAGAATCATATTATAAACCAACAATCGTTTTTACTCAATCAAACGGACTAATTACTGGATCGGCACGCTCAGTTAAAGATTTTGATATTTACGATGCAATTGATCAATGCAGCGAATTTCTTGAACATTTTGGAGGTCATAAATATGCTGCCGGTTTATCAATTCTTCCCGAAAAACTATTCGATTTTAGAGAAAAATTTGAGGAGGTAGTTAGTAAAACCATTTCATTAGATTCGCAAATGCCTGAAATTGAAATTGATAGTGAATTATGCCTTTCGGAAATTAATACAAAATTTTATAATGTATTAAATCAATTTGCACCATTTGGACCAGGTAATATGTCGCCGGTTTTTTTAACCAAAGGGGTTATGGATTCTGGAACTGGCAGAATTGTTGGAAGTAATCATTTAAAATTAAATATTGTACACCCAAATATGTCGTGTTATCCTATTTCGGCAATAGCATTTCAGTTGGCAGATTATGCCGACCATATTACCTCCGGAAAACGATTTGATATTTGTTATAGTATTGAAGAAAATGAGTGGAATTCAAAAACAAACATCCAACTTAACATTAAAGATATTATGTTTGAAAACGAAACTGTTTGATATAAGTAAAAAGGTAAAAGTTAGAAGTTAGAAGTTGGAAAGTGAAAATTGATGTGCTAATGTGATGATGTGATAATGTGATGATGAGGATTAATTAGTGATTTTTAGTGAACTTAGTGCCTTAGTGGTGAAAAAAATTACAAGTTAAAAGGAGCTAATAGCTAAATGCTAACCGCTAAAAGCTAATTATTAATGTTCAAAGATTACAGATTAATCAATAAAATTAAATAAACCAATTAAACAATTCCAATCATTTTTAAACCTTCCGAAAAAAGCTGCGATTAATAATTATATAAAATAATGGCTGAGATAATTAAAATTGTAAACGATAATTTTCAAGTTTCAATTTGGGAAATTAATGAAACAATTGATGAATTGTATAATTCAATTTTATTATCTAATACCGAAAAAGAGTTATTTCAAACATTTAAACACGATAATAGAAAATTACAGTGGCTTGCTTATCGTAATGCATTAGTTAGCATTTGTGGCGAAAAGTATTCTTTCATAAAATATAATATTACAGGAAAACCTGAATTTGAAAATAAAGATTTATTAATTTCAGTTTCTCATTCTGGAAAATACGCAGCTGCTATTGTAAGCGAGAATTATAAAGTTGGTATTGATATTGAAATAAAATCGCATAAAGCAGAAAATATTAAGGATAAATTTCTAAATAATAACGAGTTAAAATTTGCAAAAAACAAGAATGATGTAAATTTATATTTATATTTTTGGTGTGCAAAAGAGGCTATTTACAAAGCAATGGGTTTTGAAGGGGTTATTTTTGCCAAGGATATTTCAGTAAATAACTTTTCAAAAAATTATAATAAAGCTGAAGGGAAAATGTTATTTAATTCTGATAGTTATTTTTTTAATATTGAATTTATTGATAACGAGAATTTTATTTGTGCATTCTGTGTTTTAAAAAATTAATCAAGAAATATAAAAAAATTAGCCAAAAAATTAATCTTCGTTTAATATCCTAATTAATTATTAATAATAAAATGAAACAATATATTTTTATACTAATATATATAATTAACATACAATGTATTGATGCACAAATTAAATTCAATAGAGAAATTATATATAATAATAGTATAGAAAAACCAAATGATACTTTACGTTTAAAATTTAAACTTACAAGTTATAAAAAAGGGGAAATTTGCAGAATTCAACAAAAAATTAAATTTCCCTTTGAAATTATTAAAGAGCCGAAAACAAATGCATATCAATATTTTGAAAAAGATGCTTATACTTTAATATGGACAAGCCTTCCGAAAGATACTTCAATAAATTTTTTTATAGATTTAAAAGCACCAAAATTATCGCAAGGATATATTTATATTGGCGAAGCTGCTTGTATGTACGGGGGTTATTTTGTTAAACCAACAAGAGTTTATTTAAAACCCGAAAAAATTTACTTATCCGATACCTCATCCGTATTTATTGCACAAACTGATACATCTTTATATAATCAAATTGATTCAATTGTTAGTATAAAACCACCAAAAATTAATAAAAACAAAAAACTTAAATTTATCGAAACAGTAAAAACCGATAAATACTATTTCCGAATTCAAATTACAGCAACTAAGCATAAGCAAAATATTAAAGATATAAGCATTGATAAAATTGCAGGCGATTTTGCTTACGAAGAGTTTATTGACGATATATATAAATATACTTATGGCAACTTTAAAACATATAAAGAGGCTCTAAAAAGGCTTGAAAGGTATAAAAAAGAAAAAAATATTACTGGATTTATTGTTGCATATAAAAACGATATACGTGTTGGTATAAAAGAAGCCCAAACTCAAAATATTGAGCCTGAACAAGAATAATAAGTTGAAAAAATAATC
>CAZRCF010000304.1:0-3750 GCA_964598505.1 uncultured Lentimicrobiaceae bacterium
GTTGTAAAAAAACCGTTTAATTATCTCAAAATTACAAAGAAAATATCTTTAAAAATTATTTTTTTAGCTGTTGTTTCAATTGTTACTATAATTCCATTATCGTCATATTTTTTACAATTAAGTCAAAGTATTAGTTTTCCCGAAAGTTTAAAATGGTTAGAAAACAGTATGCGTTTACAAGAAGAATTTGGTAATGCAATAATGGAGCAGTTTTTAAAAGTAAATTCAATAGGAGGTTTGCTTTTTAACTTGCTGTTTTTGGCTGTATTGCCAGCTTTTTGCGAAGAATTACTCTTTAGAGGTGCTTTGCAAAACATTGTAAGCCAAATGGTTAAAAACAAACACATTGTAGTAATTATTACAGCAACAGTTTTTTCAGCTATTCATTTTCAGTTTTTCAGCTTTTTTTCACGTTTTGCTCTTGGTATAATTTTAGGATATAGTGTTATTTTATCCGGTTCATTAATTCCCTCAATTGTGGCTCATTTTGTAAACAACGCAATATCGGTAATAAGTGCTTATCTATATTTTAATGGCTATTCGTCTCAAAATTGGCAAGAAACAGGTTCATTTTCTAATCAAATTTGGATTGTAATTATTACCGCTGCAATATCAATTATTTGTATATTTGCTATTAATAAAAAACGAGAAAAAGAAATATGGCGGGAAACACATTAGGAAATATTTTTAAATTTACCTCTTTTGGTGAATCGCATGGAACTGCAATAGGTGGAGTTATTGACGGAATGCCTTCGGGATTAGATGTTGACTATAAACTTATTGAGCAAGAACTCCAAAGGCGCAAACCTAAAGATGATTTTTCTACTTTGCGAAATGAAGATGACAAGGTAAAATTTCTTTCAGGGATTTTTGAAAATAAAACAACTGGAACTCCTATAGCATTTTTAATTGAAAATAATAATCAAAAATCATCAGATTACGATGAAATAAAAGATAAATTTCGCCCATCGCATGGCGATTTTTCGTATTTTAAAAAATATTGTCATTACGATTATCGCGGTGGTGGAAGATATTCGGCAAGAACCACGGTTGCAACTGTGGTAGCAGGTGCTTTTGCTAAAATGTTGTTATCAAAACTAAATATTTTAATTTTTTCGGGGGTTTCAGCTATTGGAAAAATTAATTCCGATATTGATTTTAAGCAAATTGACTATTCCGAATCACAAAAAAACAGATTTAATTTTACAGATAAAAATAAGATTTCGGAAATTGAAAAATATTTACAAGAGATTAAAAGACAAGGAGATAGCGTTGGTGGAGTTGTATGTTGTTCAATTAAAAATGTTTCGGCAGGCGTTGGAGAACCAATTTTTAAGAAATTAAATGCAAGTATTGCTTATGCTATTTTTAGTATTAATGCTGTAAAAGGAGTTGAGTTTGGTGCTGGTTTTAATGGAGCTACCTTGCAAGGGTCGGAATATAATGATATAATTACAACCAATTCGTTTACAAGCAATAACGATGGAGGTATTCAAGCAGGAATTAGTAATGGTAATAGTATTGATTTTAGAGTTGCTTTTAAACCAGTTTCTACAATTATGAAACCTCAACAAACTATTGATAAAGAGGGAAATTCGACAATAATCAATCCTAATGGGCGACACGATGTTTGTTTTGTACCTCGCGCACTCCCAATTGTTGAAGCTACTACTGCAATTGTTTTAATTGATAATATTTTGCAGTTTAATGCGTATAAAAACTGGAGTTTTTAACCTAATATTTTGGAATAATATATAATTTTAGCAAATATTAATTTAAAAAATAATTAAAAATGGAATCATTTAAAAATATAATCAACCGATATATTTTACTATCAATTTTGTTGAGTTTTCCTTATTTTTGTAATGCTCAAGATGAAGAAACTGAACCTGATACAGGTTGTAAAATGGAACTTCCGAAGAAAATCAAAAAAATATTTGAAAAAGGTGTTGAAGCAAAACGAAAAGGGCTTAAATCAGAAGCTTTTAACCTTTTTCAGGAAGTTACTCAAAAAGAACCAAATTATCCGGATCCATACTATTTAATGGGAATGATGACCTTAAAAGAAATTGAAAAAGAAAATAATAATACTATAACTCGACCAAAGGATGAGAAAAACATCGATTTAATGCTTAAACAAGCTGAAAATTATTTTACGAAAGCAATTGATGTTTGTCCCGATTTTAATCCATATTGTTACTTTTTTTTAGGAAAAATAAAGTATTCGCAGGGAAATTACAAACAAGCAATTTCGCCAATGAAAACGTTTTTAGAACAGGGCGATAAGGTAAAAAGTGAGTTTGATTTTGAAGAAGCAGAAAACATATTAAAATATTCAAAATTTTTAGACACAATATTAAATAATCCGGTTCCTTTCGATTTAAAAAGAGTACAAGGTATTTCATCGCCGGAAGACGAATATCTATTTTGTTTATCACCCGACAATGAAATTTGTTTTTATACAAGAATTGTTCAACCGGCTACAAGCAGAACCGATTTAGGAAGCAACAAATCTCGTGAAATGTTTTTTTATAGCACTCGCGACTCTTTAGAAAACTTCGATAGTGGAAATCCTATGTATGATCCTTTTAACCAGAGCAATAACGAAGGAAGTCCTACAATTACAGCTGATAATAGATATTTGGTTTTTTCGAGATGCGAAATGAGAGACGGATATTATAATTGCGATTTATACTATTCGGAAAATATAAAAGAAGAGTGGTCGCCAATTAAAAGTTTAGGCGATAATATTAATTCACCTCTAACTTGGGAATCGCAGCCAAGTATTAGTGCCGATGGG
Source organism: uncultured Lentimicrobiaceae bacterium (assembly GCA_964598505.1). Classification (GTDB taxonomy): domain Bacteria; phylum Bacteroidota; class Bacteroidia; order Bacteroidales; family WCHB1-69; genus CAZRCF01. Next base: position 2,801 of record CAZRCF010000304.1, read on the forward strand.
CAAACTTTATATTTTATTAGCGATAGAAAAGGTGGAATTGGCGGTTACGATATTTGGACTTCGAGAAGAAATTTAGATGGTAGCTGGGCTAAAGCAGTTAATTTAGGTGCAACAATTAATACACCTTTAAACGAAAAAACACCTTTTATACATTGCGACAATCAAACAATGTATTTTTCTTCGGAAGGGCTTTTGAGCTTAGGCGGAATGGATATTTATTATACCAAAATGGATAATAACGGAAGATGGAGTAAACCTTTTAATATTGGTCATCCTATAAATACCGAAGGCGATGATGTTGGTTTTTTTGTTAGTTCCGATGGCAAAAAAGGATATTACAGCTCAAATAATTCGGGTAATTTCGATTTATACGAGTTTAATTTATACGAATTAGCTCGACCAAATAAAACAACCATTATTAAAGGAAAAATTAACAAAGATGACGGCGACCCAATAACTGCAAAAGTTGAGTTAAAAAACACAATGACAAAATCGGTTCAGCAAGTTCCGGTTGATGTTTATACAGGGAAATATGCTGTTGCTGCTCAAGCGAAAAACGATTATGTGTTAACTGTTAAAAAAGAAGGATATGCATACGAATCGAAACTTATTAAAGCTGATTCTGCTATAAAAAAATCAACACAAAAAGTTGATTTTGAAATAAAACCTATAGTAGTTGGCGAAAGTTATAAGTTAAATGATATTAACTTTCCTACCAATTCATTTACTTTAGCAGATGAAAGCAAAACGGTAATTGATGGTTTTGTAGAATTTTTAAATGATAATACTTCGGTAAAAGTTGAAATTCAAGGACATACAGATAATATAGGAAATGATGCAATAAATATGCTACTATCAGAAAACAGAGCAAAATCTGTTTACGATTATATTGTAGCTTCGGGTGTTGCTAATTCGCGATTAAGTTATAAAGGATATGGCAAAACAAAACC
>CAZRCF010000305.1:0-3744 GCA_964598505.1 uncultured Lentimicrobiaceae bacterium
TAATGAAATTTTGGGTTGAAACAAATATGTAAAACGCTAAATTTTAATTGCCCTTAAAACCTCTCTTTTACCTGGAGGTCCGGCAAGTTTATTGATTTTAAAACCATAAGTTTTTAATGCTCTTTTTACATCGCCTTTGGTTGAATATGTTGTAAAAATACCTCCTTGAACTGTATTTTTTGATATGTCTTCGAATATTTCGGGCAACCACATTTCCGGTTGATTATCGGGACCAAAAGCATCGTAATAAATCAAATTAAACTTTGTTTTCCCAAAATCTATTTCCTGTAATTTTGTGCGAATTTTTATAATTTTCATAAAGTTGTTTATTGCTTTAGGTTTTCCCCATTCACAATTATGAATTTTATTAAAAAAAACTTCTGCCAAAGGATAATTTGTAATTTTTGGATAGTTTAGTGAGCAAGCTAATTCAACATTAATAGGCTCCGATTCAATTGCAATATAATATACATTTCGTTTCTGCTTTTCTGCTTCAATTGCAGTAAGTAAAGCATTTAATCCTGTTCCAAAACCTACTTCGAGCAGAATAATTGTTTCCGAAAAACTTTCAAATGCTTTATTAAGTCCATATTCTATATACACTACCTGCGATTCGGTAATTGCACCATGCGACGAATGATATGTATCGTTTATTAAACTCGATTTTAGGGTATGCGAACCATCGGCTGTTGTAATAATTGCTGGTTTCATCTTCTATCTATTATAGTATAAATGTGCATTATAAATTGTATCCGGCATTGAATATGTGCCTTGTAAATTTGCATCCGGAAAAGAATAATTTAAAATCTCGAGATTTTTAACAACGAAAAACCTCAGTAAAAGCGGATCAAATATTATTTTTTTTCCATTAATAGTTGTTGCTATTTCTGATAAACTATTAGCACTGTTATTGTTATAATTATAAACTTTATTATTAGTTAATATTAAAAATTCTTTTGCTGCTATTTTGTCAACTGATACTATTTTTTCACCATTTACTAAATGAAGTTGAGTGTAATTATTATAAATGAAATCGTAAGAAAAAACAATTCCTTGATTATTATCATTTGCAAAAATATAAATTTTATTATCATCAAGCAAAGCCCAATCGATAATATTATAATTAAAATTATGATTTGTAACCAAACTTCCCGAACTTAAATAATACTGAAATAATTGTTTTACAGAACCATTTGTGGTGGTTGTAGCTGCAAAAAACTTATTGCCCGATAAGTAACAAGAATAGCTAATAGTATTTTGTGGTAACAAATATATTTTTATTCTATTTCCATTAATATTATAAGCAGATATGCTATTATTATGTGATGAAACATATATAGTGCTATTGTTAAAGTAAACTTTATAAAACCAAGCGTTTTGTTCTGATGATTGATTTGGTATTGACCAATTAATTTCATTAGAAGTTAAATTTATTCCATTAAAACTACCGGTTTTTGAGCCGGCTACAAAAAGCAATTGATATTTTGAGCTAATATCCGAAGACGAATAATCACCATTTAAGGTTATTAGTTGTTTAAATTGAATATTAGTATCAAGTTGAATCACATTAGTATTATTATTGTTTTTGCAAAGAATTATTAAACCCATAAACTTTTTTGGAATACCATTAATATAAATCGGAATATTTACTGTTTTTGTGTTTTCGCCATCAAAAGCTCTAATATTCAAATAATGAATTCCGCTTTCAATAAATTTATTGTCAATTATTAAATCAACATTTACATCTTGCAATTTTGCAGGATTTGCTATTGTAATTTGCGAACTTACAGTAATGTTTTCGTTATCCATTAACCAAATTGATATACTTTCAAGTTTGTTGTTATCTTCTACTCGGGCTTTAATATTTATAGCATCGCCAAAATTAAAAGTTGAGTTTTCGATAGGCGAAAAAACTGATATTGTTGGAGGTAAAGTATCATTATTTTCTTTTTTGCAAGAAATAAAAATAAAAAATATAATAAAAAAAACAGATAATTTGTTCACTTTTAAAATAGTTATACTAAATTTGAAAATCAAATATACACAAAATGAGCGAAAACATCAACATTAATCAGATTTTATTTTTAGATATTGAAACCGTTCCACAATATCAAAGTTACGAAAATCTATCCGATAAAGCAAAAACTTTATGGAACAAAAAAGCACAAAAACTCAGTCAATCGGAAAGCGATACTGCTGAAAAGATTTATCAAAAAGCAGGTATTTATGCCGAGTTTGGCAAAGTAATTTGTATTGCAGTTGGCTTTATGCATGAAGATAAATTTAGAGTAAAAGCATTCTATGGTAACGATGAAAAAAAGTTATTAGAAGAATTTGCTGTAATGCTCGAAAACTTCCAAAAACGCCCTAATGCCATGCTATGTGCTCATAATGGCAAAGAGTTTGATTTTCCATATTTGTGTCGTCGTTTGCTGATAAACAGAATTGATATTCCAAAAACGCTAAATGTTATTGGCAAAAAACCTTGGGAAACATCGTTTATCGACACTATGGATTTGTGGCGATTTGGCGATTATAAAAGTTATACATCAATTGATTTACTAACAACAATTTTTGATATTCCTACACCAAAAGACGAAATTGATGGCAGCATGGTTGCCGATTATTACTGGAATCGAAAAGATTTAGATACAATTGTAAAATATTGCCGAAAAGACGTTGTTGCTGTTGTTCAGCTATATTTGCGATTGCATAATAAAGAATTAGTTGATGAAAGTAATATTGAATTTGTTGAGTAAGCAATTAATAAAAAATAATATTTTTGATTAAATATTTTTTATATCTTTGGAAAAAATAATAAAATGTATTTAGATAGTTATATAAATCAAATAATTGGGCTTTGTAAAATTTATAAGGTTAAACATTTATTTGTTTTTGGGTCTGTATTAAACAATAATTTTAATGAAGATAGCGATATTGATTTTATTGTTGATATAAAATCAGAAGACCCAATTGAGTATGCTGAAAATTACTTTAATTTTAAATTTAAACTTCAAAGTATTATAAATAAACCGATAGATTTATTAGAAGAAAAGGGGGTAAAAAATTCATTTTTATTAAAAAATATTAATGATACCAAAAAATTAATTTATGAAGCATAATATAAATACTTGGTTGGAAGATATTGATAGATCAATTAACGAAATAAATGATTTTTTGCCAGACAAAAAAGAGTTTTTGCTATTTGATAAAGACCTTAAAACTAAAAAAGCTGTAGAAAGAAATTTAGAAATTATTGGCGAAGCACTTAGTAGAATTTTAAAAGAAAAACCAGATATTAAAATAACTGATACACGAAAAATTGTAGACACGCGAAATAGAATTATTCATGGCTACGATACTGTTACTTCAGATATTTTATGGTTAATAATTATCAAGTATTTGCCTATATTAAAAAACGAAATTTCAGACCTATTAATGAAAAATTGATTTTGCAGAAAATTTAAAAAATTAAATAATTATGGAACAGAGAGAACAAGTATTTATTAATGAGGCAAATATTGAAACAATTGCCAAAACTCGTACTTTTATTGGCGGAGTTTTTTCGTGGATGTTTTTAGCATTATTAATTACTGCATTTGTATCATATATTTTCGGTACAAATATTCAATTGATTAGCCTTTTGGCTGATACCAAAGGATTAACCGCTTTGGGATGGGTAGTAATGATTTCGCCGTTAGCAATGGTTTTACTAATGAGCTTTGGTGCAAAGAAATTTTCATT
>CAZRCF010000306.1:0-357 GCA_964598505.1 uncultured Lentimicrobiaceae bacterium
AAAGAAAAAAATATTATTTTTAAAATAAAAAAAAATGAATGATTTATTAAATACAAATTTTCCTGGTCCGAAATTAAAAGAAATTTTAAAGTTTGAATTTGTTAGTTGGTATGGAAGAAATTTTAGAAAAAATAAAAGTAAAATTGTTTCAAGTGAAAAGCCACTTTTAATTGATTTAGGCTTTGGGTTAAATTATAAAGATGGTTGGATAAATGTTGATTTTTACAAACCAAAGTTTAAGTTTTGGAAAAAATATCCAAACATTAAACAACCTGATGTTGAAATGGATTTAAGATACCCAATAAAATGTTATGATAATATTGTTGATGGTATCTATTGTGGGCATACTATTGAGCA
>CAZRCF010000306.1:407-3720 GCA_964598505.1 uncultured Lentimicrobiaceae bacterium
GAAGAAGCATATAGAATGTTGTGTGAAATATATCGAATTTTAAAACCAAATTGTTGGCTTAGAATTAATTGCCCTGATTTAGAAAAATATGTTAATTATTATATTGGCAAAGAAAGTAATCCGGAATTTAATATGTTTAAAACTGGATGCGAAGCAATAAGTACAATTACTCAAAATTATTGGCACCACTCAGCGTGGGACGAAAAATTAATAATAGAAGCATTAAAAAGTGTAGGTTTTACTAATATTAAAAAAGTCAAATTTGGTGAAGAGGGAACTGATAAAAGATTAATAAAAGAAGAAGAAGTGAGAAAATGGGAAACTATTGTTGTTGAAGCCCAAAAACCATGATAAAAATATTAATAAATATTATAAATAATTATGAGATTTGACAAAAAAAAATACTTTTATTATTTAACTTTAATTGTCATAGGAACAATTTTTTTCCCATTATTATTTAAAAACTTACCTCCTGTAATTCGCAGTAATTATTTTTGGTTTTCTATTTGGTGTTTATCATTAATAGTTTTTTATCCAAAATATTTGCTATCTAAGCAATTGTTATATTTATTGTTGTATGCTTTTTTATTTTATATATCTACTAATACAATTTTATCTATCAATGTTTGGAACAGTTATGCTTTAAAAATAGAATTATATAATATCACAGTTGGGATATTGATATTTAATTATTTTAATATGAGCAAAGATTATAAAAGTTATGCTAAAATTGTAAAATGGATTTTTATTTTTATTTTTATTACATCAATAATGACTTTAATTACAGCTTATATTAATCCGCTTTATGCAAGAGATATAGGTGGAGTTACTAGATTTGAGGATGAAGCAGAAGTAGCTATGATACTAAGTTTTGAAAATTATGGTTGTGCTACTCATAGTTATGGTATTCTCTTTATTTGTCTGTTTCCAATATTGGTTTATTTAAAAAACAATAGTACATTTTCTGTATTCAGTAATAAACAAATAAATTTTTTATTAGTATTAATTTTAATTGCTCTTTTTTGTATGCAAATTTTTGCACTAATAATTTTGGCAATATTATTTTTTTTATTATCTGTTTATTTTGCAAAAGGAATGTCTATGAAATATTTAATCAGAAATACATTTTTTGTTATTGTTCTACTTTTTATACCAAAATCGGTTTATATAGATTCAATAAAAGGTTTTGGAAATATGTTTAGTACAGAATCCGAATTGTATCTGAAGATAAATGATGCGGCACTAGGATTAGAATATGGAGTAAGTACAAATGATGAATCATCAGAATTAGGAAGCAGAGCTCAAAGATTTCCTATGTTATATAGTACATTTGTAGAAAGTCCTTATTTGGGTTGTTTTTATAAACCAAATAGTTTTGCTTATGGATATAAAGAAGAAGGGGCTCATTTATATTGGATGAATAAATTAACAACAACTGGTATTATAGGTATAATATTTTTTTCATTAATACTAATAATGCATATTAGAATTAACTTGAAACAAATCCGAAAAGACTATATTATTTTTTACATACTAGCATCTTTGTCTATTATTGCTTACGGTTTTTTAAAAGTAATTGAAGGAAGACCGGCTTGGGTAACGTTTTTTGTATTAATACCAGGTATTAATTATTTATATTTATTAAAAAAAGACAAAAATGAATCAAAATAAAACTTTATTAATCACTGGTGGCACAGGTTCTTTTGGAAATGCAGTTTTACAAAGGTTTTTAAATTCAGATGAATTTCAAGAAATTCGAGTTTTTTCAAGAGACGAGAAAAAACAAGATGATATGAGAAAAGAAATTAATAATAATAAAATTAAATTTTGCATTGGAGATGTGCGTGATATGCAATCAGTAGAAAACGTTTTAAAAGGAGTTGATTATATTTTTCATGCTGCAGCATTAAAACAGGTGCCTTCATGCGAATTTTTTCCAATAGAAGCTGTTAAAACAAATATTTTAGGAACTGATAATGTTCTTACTGCCGCCGAAAAGTTTGGAGTAAAACGCGTTGTAGTTTTAAGTACTGATAAAGCTACATATCCAATTAATGCAATGGGTATGTCAAAAGCGTTGATGGAAAAAGTTATGGTTGCTAAATCGCGAAATTTGGATCCAAAAAAACAGATTTTTTGTGGTACTCGTTATGGCAATGTTATGGCTTCGCGTGGTTCGGTTATTCCACTTTTTATTGAACAGTTAAAAGCTGGCAAATCGCTTACTATTACCGACCCTAAAATGACTCGTTTTATGATGACTTTAGATGAAGCAGTAGATTTAGTTTTATTTGCTTTTGAAAATGGAAATGCAGGTGATATTTTTGTGCAAAAAGCTCCTTCGGCTACAATTGAAACTTTGGCATTTGCTTTAATGGAATTATATAATATTAAAACTGATATTAAAATAATTGGCACAAGGCATGGCGAAAAATTATATGAAACATTAGTCAATAGAGAAGATATGATTAAGGCTGATGATCTGGGTAATTATTATCGTATACCTGCTGATAATCGTGATTTGAATTACGAGAGTTATTTTTCGGAAGGCACTCAAGAGATTAGTAAAGTTGAAGATTATAATTCCCATAATACCAGAATTTTAGATATTGAAGAAATGAAAAAACTTTTATTGAAAATAGATGTAATTCGTAAGGATATTTGTGGTTAAAAACCTAAATTTTAAATTCATTTTATAATTAACAAATGAGTCATTCTTTAAAAAATAAATTTAAAAATATTCGTTTTTTTAGATGGAGCTTTTTAAAATTTAAAAAGCTTTATATTGTCTTTGGTAAAAATATTAGAGGCAAAAATAATATCATAAAGAATAAAGGTGTTTTTGTTAATGTTAAGTTTGATATTAAAGGGAATAATAATTTAATTGAAATAGGAAAAGGAACATTAATAAGCGATGTGTTGATTTATATTCGTGGAGATAGACATAAATTAAAAATTGGAGAAAATTGTAAATATAGTGGTGGTTATATATGGTTTGAAGATAAAGATTGTGAAATAAAAATTGAAAAATACACAACAATAGAATTCGCACAATTAGCTGTAACAGAGCCTAATAAAAGTATTACTATTGGTGAAGATTGTATGCTTTCGGGTGAAATAGTTTTCAGAACAGGTGACTCGCATAGTATAATTGATTTAAATAGTAAAAAAAGAATTAATTACGCTGAAAACATTAATATTGGTAATCATGTATGGATTGGTTCGCGAGCAACAATATTAAAAGGTGCTGATATTGCTGATAATTGTATTATTGGAATTAATTCGGTTGTTACTAAAAGTTTTCCGAAAAACA
>CAZRCF010000307.1:0-3710 GCA_964598505.1 uncultured Lentimicrobiaceae bacterium
TACTTAAAAATTTCGATAGTTCACCAAAATTTGGAAATATATTTGAACATAGAGCATTAATTGTTTCTGGTGCTGTTGTTTATAATACTCGTTTTGGACCATTAAGTGTTGTGCTAAATTATTTCTACGATGCCGAAAATCCTGTAACTTTTGGCTTAAATTTTGGTTATTTTCTTTTTAATAGAAGAGTTTTAGATTAATCAACTTATGTATATTAAACCAACATTACGCATTAAATAATTAATTAAAAATAAAAGTATGAAATTTACACCAGTTCCAACGTTAATCACGACCTAATCAAAAAAGCGATAGAAATTAATGGTTAATTGTTAATGGTAAATTGTAAATGATTATTGAGTTACTAAACCCTCTAAAAAAACTAAAAAGCAGCGAGGCGTGCATTATAAGTAAAAAGGAAAAAGGAAAAAGTAAAAAGTAAAAAGGAAAAAGTGAAAAGGAAAAAGTATGAAAACCAAATTATTAAATCATAGGTTTTAAGACCGACCTCATCAAAAAAGCGATAGAAATTAATGGTTAATTGTTAATGGTAAATTATAAATGATTATTGAGTTACTAAACCCTCTAAAAAAACTAAAAAGCAGCGAGGCAATGAAATTACGCGAGGCGGGCGGGGCTGTGAATGGCAAAAACATTACAAAACTTACAAAGGCGTTTACGTCTGCCTTGCCCAGCAAGGCACTACTTTGTAATAGTTTTGTTATATTTTTGGCAGAGTGGGCTGGCATCGTAATTTCTTGAATTTTTGCATACTTTACTCGTTTTCGTGTTTTTTTATTATAATGTACTCGTTACTCACTCTGTTCGTGGTGTGCTTCAAGACAAAAGTAAAGGAATAAGTATTACTTTGTTATAGTTTTTTCTATTGCTGCGCATTAGGATTTTAATGAAAAATAATTCTTTTTTACCTATTGGGTAATTTGGGGTTAAACCATTGTAATTAATTTATGTCTAAATTAAGCATTATTTGAAAATGTTAAATTCATTTTTTTAAATAGTGCAAGAAAATCATATTATTGTTGTCATAATAATTTAATTTCAAAAAAATATCAAATCACTCTTTATGAAACGAGCATTAAATTATAATTTAACCCAAGAGAATGATAATTAGCGAGTTCCATACGACAAATAAAAAACAAATCAAAAACGAACGTATGAAAAAATCAATTTTACTCTTATTTCTATCAATTTTATTAATATCAAATATAAAATCGCAAGAACAAACCACACAAAAAGTTAAAAGTAGTACTAAGGGAGTAGCAAATTCAGGAGAAATAAAAAAATTAGTTACCGATACTTCGGGTGTTATTACTGGCATTGTTATCGATGAAACATCGGGTTTGCCTCTCGAATATTCAACTGTTTTAGTTCGCCGAATAAACGATTCCTCTATGGTTAATGGTGGAATTACTAACAATAAAGGTCGTTATCAAATTAATGGAATTCCTTGGGGAAAATATTTTGTTGTAATTAATTATATCGGATATAAATCATACTGGATTGAAAATGTTGAGGTAACAAAAGAGAAACCTATTAAAATGGTAGGTAAATCGAAGATTATAGCTTCATCGCAGTCATTAAATGAAGTTAATATCACTGCAAAACGCGAGATGATTCAAACCAATTTAGATAAAAAAGTATTTAATGTAGATCAAATTTTAACAACTACCGGTGGCTCTGCAATTGATGTTTTGCAAAATATTCCATCGGTGCAAGTTGATATTGATGGTAATGTAAGCATAAGAGGGAGTAGTAATATAACTATTTTAATTGATGGACGACCATCGAATATGACTTTAGAACAAATACCGGCTGCATTAATTGAAAGTATTGAAGTTGTAACAAATCCTTCGGCACGCTTCGATCCCGATGGAATGTCGGGAATATTAAATGTCATTTTGAAAAAGAAAAAAGAACATGGATTTAATGGAATGGTTAGTGCCAATGTTGGCTCCGGAAATCTCGATCCATACTGGTATTTTGGCAAAAACAGTTTAAATGCTAACTTAAATTATAGATACGATAAATTAAATATTACTGCAAGCTTCGATAACCGAAATATGGGTAATCATTTTGCAAATACTGCCGAACGTAATATTGCTCAAAACTCTACTCAACTATTACAAAACACAAATGGTAATTTCAATGGTCAGTTTCAAAATTATAAATTAGGAGCCGATTACTTTTTTGATAAAAATAATTCAATAGCAATTTCTGCAAGCTATGGAAGAAGAGTGCATGCAAACAGTTTTTTTTCTACTAATACAACAAATCAAACAGAGTTAAACAATATTGTTCAAAACTATGAACAATTATCAAAAAAGTCCGATTTAAATGGTAGTTTTGAGTTTTCGGGTAACTATAAAAAAACTTTTGAAACCAAAGGTAAGGAGTGGACTGTTGATATGTTTTACTCTAACAACAATGGTAACGATAGCGATTATGTTACAAAAAATAACTTTATCTCTAACTATTTCTCTAATCCTTATACTTCATATCAAAAAACAAATACTAAAGATAGTAGAAATACATTTACTGCTCAAACTGATTTTATTACGCCAATTGGCAATGGTGGGCGGATAGAAACAGGTGTTAAGTTTTCAAATAAGACAACAGTTAGCGATTACAAAATGTTTAATGGTGTGATTGAAGATAGTTTAACGCTCGATCCTTCACAAAATAACTTTGAGTATAATGAAATTTTATTTGCAGCTTATGCCATTTATTCTAATACTATTTGGGAGAAACTAAAATATCAAATAGGTTTACGTTACGAATTTGCACACACAAAATCTGATTTAATATCGCAAAGCAAAATATTTAATAAATATTATAGTAATCCATTTCCATCGGCTCATATTCGATATGAATTTTCGGAAGCTAATGCTTTGCAAATTAGCTATAGTCGAAGAGTTAGCCGACCTTCAATGAGAAATTTAAATCCATTTATCGATTATCGCGATTCGTTAAATTTATCGCAAGGAAATCCATATCTAAATCCCGAATTTGTTGATTCTTACGAATTTAGCCATTATCTTATTTTAAAAGGAACTTCAATTAGCACTACTGCATTTTTACGAAACAGAAGCGATATTATCACCCGATTTACAACTCTTGACAGCTCAAACACCCGAACAATGACTTCCTTTGCAAATATTAATAAAAGTACCTCTTATGGATTAGAATTTGTTGTAGGTCAAACTATTACAAAATGGTGGAAACTAACAGGAACAGGAAGTTATTATCGAATATTGTATAGCGATTTAACTTTAGACAATAGCTTAACCGATGATTATAGTTGGAATATGAGGCTTATATCACAATTAACTTTAGGCAAAGTTGCCGATGTGCAAATAACATTTAATTATCGCTCGCCCACGCTAACAATTGGCACGATGGGATTTGGCGGTTCTGGTATTGGTCAAGGACAGATGAAAGAAAATTATAATATCGACCTTGGTTCAAAAATCAATATTATTAAAGATAAACTATCAGCAACTTTCAGAGTTTCCGATATATTTAGCTGGTGGAAAATGGATGCAACTACTACCGGCGAAGGTTTTTATTCGCACACCACCCGAACTCGCGAAAGTAGAACTATTTGGTTTGGGTTATCTTACAAATTTAACGATTACAAAGCCAAACGTGAAAAGAAAATAACTAATGGTGAAGATAATGGAGAAGAAATGTAA
>CAZRCF010000308.1:0-3700 GCA_964598505.1 uncultured Lentimicrobiaceae bacterium
ATTTGAGTAGTTTACAATAATACTATCAACTGTGCTTGTTCCTGTTGCTCCTGTTGGCAAAGCCCAAATATAAGAAGTTGCATTTGCAATTGCTGGTACTTTATATTTTACCGAAGTTTGTCCTTGACATACAGTTGATTGACCTGTTATTGTTCCTGCTACACCCGTTAGAGGATTTACAGTAATTGGTAACGTTGAAATTGCACCATCACCACAACTATTATTTCCTTTTACAGTTACATTTCCTGAAATTGCTGTATTTGAGTAGTTTACAATAATACTATCAACTGTACTTGTTCCTGTTACACCTGTTGGCAAAGTCCAAATATATGATGTTGCATTTGTAATTAGCGGAACTTTATATTTTACTGATGTTTGTCCTTGACATACTGTTGATTGACCTATTATTGTACCTGCATTAGCTGGTAATGGATTAACAACTACAATTGCCGAATCAGAAAATTTTAAAGAGCAAACTCCACTTTGAACAACCGCTCTATATAACCAATTACCACCAGCATAAGGTATTTCACTAAAAAATTCTGTGGTATTTGAAATATCAGCCCAATTATTATTTACTAATTTTTTTTGCCATTTAATCACACTTCCCGTATATCCGCTTAATGTTAGCGTTCCTGTAGAAGCTCCACGACAAATAGTACTACTGCCAGTAATAGAACCTGCAACTGTTGTTGGAGAAATAATAACTGTTATCGGTTCCGAAAAAATACCATTACCTGCACTATTATTCCCTTTTACTTTAATTTGTGCAGTTCCGGTAAAGGTATTATTCCAGTCAATAGTAACTGTTAAGCCTGTTCCAATTATAGTACCTGCATTTGAAGGTGTAATTTCCCAAATATATGATGTTGCATTATTGGCACCGGTGGTTGCATAATTTGTATTTGTAGGATCTATACAAAGTGCATTTGTTCCGGTAGGTGTTGCTGCTTGATTTGGAAAAGGATCATTAACGGTTAATGTATATGTGTTTGAGCTAATAAAATTTTCTGCCATATCGTAAGCTTTTACATACCAAGTGTATGTGTTATTTGGCAAGTCGAAAGTTAAAAGTTTTGTTGTATCAGATGGAAGTATTATAACCGGTGTTTGCCCCAAAATACATAATTCATATCGTTGTAAACCAATTGTATCGAATGATGAATGCCATTTGAAGAGTGGTCTCGAAACTGTGTTTATTTCATTATCTATTGGCTCAATTAAATTAAATGGTGTTGGTGGTACCAAGTCTATTGTAAAAGTTCGTGTTTCGTTTGATTGACGAATATTCCCCACTTTATCATACGCATTAACAAACCAAGTGTAAACTCCCGGCATTAATGGATTAGCCGGAGCTATAGTAGTAATGGGATAAGAAACACTATCTCTATTTACAATACCATTTATCCACAGTTGATATTTTTTCATACCACTTCCTCCTGCACTATCAGCTGTTGCTTGCCATTTTAAGTTTGGCAAAGTTTGATTAATAGCTTGATTGTTAGCAGGTAATGTTAAATTAAACGCATTTGGTTTGGCATTATCAATATAAAATATTCGCGAACTGGTTAATATGTTATTTCCTAACGAATCAAAACATTTTATTTTCCAGTTATGTTGTCCGTAACTTAATGGATTAATTACTGTCCAAGTTGTATCTGCCAAACTATCTTTAACCATTATGTTATCAATATACAGTTGTGATTTTTGAAAACCAATACCTGCATCATAAGGAGTAGTCCATGAAAAATTTGGAGTTGTAGATTGTAAGTATTTATAGTTTTCAGGTGTTTTTAAGCTGCAAGTAGGTGCAATATTATCCATTTTAATAGTAAAATTTTGAGTAGAATTCCTAATATTTCCAACACTATCAATTGCTTTAACCATCCATGTATGATATCCGTTTGATAAATTATAGGTAACTGTAGTAGAAGTATCAGATGCCGAAATATTATCTTTTCTTAATACACCATCAATCCATAATTGATACTTAGCTAATCCGCTATTTGCATCACTTGATGAGCTCCAAGTATATTGAGTTAAATTTGATGCCCAAGAACTATCTGCCGGACTAATAAGATTAAAAGAGGTTGGTATATTTGCATCTACAATAAAACTCATTGTATCATTTGATTGTTGGCACAAGCCATTATTTATTGCAGATAATATCCATGTATGTAATCCCTGAGTAAGTGCCTCATTGTTTTGAATTTGATAGTTTAGTTCAGAAATACTGTCTTTTATTAAAATCCCATCAATATATAATCTGTATAAATTTGTACCCGAAGTAGATACCCATTTAAATAAAGGTGTATTATTTGTATATGCACCATCTAAAGGTGTTATAACACTATAAGAGCCAGATGATATTGATGTAGTTAATAAACTTGATGATTCTCCATTACATGTACCATCAGTACCAAAAACCGAAATAGTTGCAATACCCGAAAAAGAAGGATTCCAAATAATAGTTGCAATAGTATCTGTTCCACTTATATTACCGGCAGTTGTAGGCGAAATACTCCAAATATATGATGTTGCATTATTTGAATAAATATTATAATATGTAGTATCAGTACCACTACATCGTTGAATAGGTCCATTTATATTTGAATATGGATACGCAACAGACTCACCACCCCTTATAGTTTTTATTGTTTTAAAACCAACAGCATAACCAGTATCAGAATCGGTAAAATAAACTGACAATAAAGACTTAACATCTGTTTGTTCTGTCCAATTTATACCACCATTAACTGTTTTTAGTATTGGACTATACCTACCAACAACATAGCCAGTATTGTAATCGGTAAAATAAACAGAGTTTAATTCATAATCATTCCCAATTTCTTGAATTGTCCAATTTGTACCACCATTTACTGTTTTTAGTATTCTGCTATGTATACCAACAACATAACCGGTATTAGCATCGGTAAAATAAACGGAATAAAATTGATTATAGTAAATTGTTTGTGCTGACCAATTTATACCACCATTTATTGTTTTTAGAATTATTCCATATTCACCCACAGCATAACCAGTATTGGCATCTGTAAAAAAAACTGAATTTAAACTATTAGTTGTACCACTTGTTTGAACAATCCAATTTGCACCTGCATTAACTGTTTTTACTATTGTTCCACCATTACCAACAGCATAACCGGTATTAGTATCGGTAAAATAAACTGATTTTAAATGATTAGTTGTACCACTTGATTGTGTTATCCAATTTACACCACCATCTATTGTTTTTAGTACTCCACTTCCAACAGCATAACCTGTATTTGCATCTGTAAAATAAACTGAACTTAGACTATTATATGTAACAATACTTGTTTGTGCTGTCCAGTTTGTACCTCCATTAACTGTTTTTAGTATTGTGCCACTTTCCCCAACAGCATAACCGGTATTTGCATCTGTAAAATAAACTGAATTTAAATCATCACTTGTTCCACTTGTTTGAGCAATCCAATTTGAACCTGCATTAACTGTTTTTATTATTTGTCCACTACTCCCAACAGCATAACCAGTATTTGCATTGATAAAATAAACTGAATTTAATTCATTAATAGTTCCACTTGTTTGAGCAATCCAATTTGTACCACCATTTACTGTTTTTAATATTGTGCCATTTTCACCAACAGTATAACCGGTATTTACATCAGTAAAATAAACAGAGTTTAAATGGTTTGATGTTCCA
>CAZRCF010000309.1:0-3674 GCA_964598505.1 uncultured Lentimicrobiaceae bacterium
TAATTGATAGTTCTTTAGTTTCATATACTGTTGGAACAGAACCATGTATAATTACAGAAAGTCATTATATTAAAGTGTTACCAAATTATTCAGCTGATTGGTTAACACCTAATGCAATGTGTGAAAATTCAAATCCAATAGAATTAAATACGCTTTTATCTAGCACTTCAACTACAGGTGGATTGTGGTCGGGAAATGGTGTTGAAAATAGTAATATTTTTAATCCTATTGGGCTAAGTGGTTTAATAGATATTACCTATACGGTAGGTACGTCTCCGTGCGAAGCAATTCAATTACATCAAATTGAAGTATTGCCTATTCCTGTTGCTTCTTTTTCTATTAATCCATCTGAAGGAATTGCTCCATTACCAGTATTATTTTCAAACACAAGTATTGATGCCAATTCATATCTTTGGGATTTTGGAACAGGTGAATTTTCATCTGAAAATAGCCCAACATATACCTACGATAATGATGGAATTTATTTTGTTATGCTTAGAGCATACTCAGGTAATGGATGTGCCGACTCAATAGTAAATAAAATTGTGGTTTCGGAACCAGATATATATATTCCTAATGCTTTTAGTCCAAATAATGATGATATTAATGAGTATTTTTCTCTAAATATTTACGGAGTAATTGATAATTATAAATTGCTTATTTATAATCGTTTTGGCGAAATTGTGTACTCTTCAAATAACCAATTTGGAAAATGGGACGGAAAATATAACGGAGAAATTGTACCTCAAGGTGTTTACTACTACATAGTTACATATACAAAGAAAGAGGTTGATAAAAAAATTCATGGCTCAATTACTCTTATTAAATAAGCCTAAGAAATTAGTTGAAATAAAAAGTTTAATAAACATTATATATAAAAATACAAGCGTTATTGTTAAAACATTAGCGCTTTTATTTTTTGTATTAATTCTTCAATAGATTTAGCTCTATCAATAATTAAATCATTATCTAATATTTGATAAATATTTCTATCAACATTTACGGAAATATTATTGGGACTATTATTTATTTGATTGCGTTCAAAAGCATGGTAAATCCACTTTTTAACAATTTCGTTTGCTTTAATTGTTGGTAAAGAGTTATTAGTTTTCAAATATTTATAATTACCGTCAGTTTTATCAAAACTAATTCCATCTGATAAAAAAAGATTATCGAATTTTCCTTCAAGTATCAAATCTTCAGGAGTTCCTTTAATAAGAGTTTTATTCGAAGTAAACAGAAAAATATAATCGGAAAAATCTATTGCTAAATCAATTTGATGTAGCGACAATAATATAGTTTTGTTACTTTTGTTAGCAAGTTCTTTAATTAAACTCATAAGTGCAATTCTGCTAGGAAAATCGAGATACGAAGCTGGCTCGTCCATAATTACTATTGGTGTTTCTTGAGTTAAAGCCCTTGCTATAAGTGCTTTTTGATATTCGCCATCACTTAAGCTATCAATTAATTGAGTACTTTTCGATTGTAATCCAACAAGGTTTATCGATTTTTCAATTATTATATAATCATTTGAACTAAGCGAACCATAAAAACCTGTATGAGGAATTCGTCCCATAGACACAAAATCGAATACTGTCATATAATCAATTGGATATCTATCGGTTAACACAATACTAATTTTTCGAGATAGCTCTTTTTGACTATAATTGTTTATATTTTTACCTTCAAGGAAAACATTGCCCGATAGTGGTTTTTTAATACCGCATAAACTGTAAATAAGTGTAGATTTTCCAATTCCATTTTCACCTAAAATTGTGTAAATTTTTCCTTTTTTTAAAGAAAAATCAGCATCAATAAGTAATGGAAAATTTCGATGTTTCGATTTATAACCTACGGTTAAATTATTAGCTTCCAATATATTCATTAAGCACTCCTTTCGTTTTTGTTACGTTTAAGAATTATCCAAATTACAATTGGAGCTCCAAAAAGTGATGTAATTGCATTAACAGGAATTGCATCATCGAGACCTGGAAGTTTGGCTATAAGTGTGCAAACTAATGCACATAATGCACCGATAAGAATTACAGCGGGCATTAATATTGCATGATTTGATGTTTTCAAAATCAACTTCGAAATATGTGGAATTGCAATACCCAAAAAGGCTATCGGTCCGCAATAAGCTGTAACTACTGCAGTTAAAAAACCAACAATAATTATTATTCCTATTCGAGCTTTTGCAATATTTAATCCAAGATTTTGTGCTGCTTTTTCGCCAAGCAATAGAGTATTTAGTGTTTTAATAAGAAATAGCGACATAATTAATCCCAATAAAACTAATGGAAAAAAGAAATATAGGTGCGAACTTGTTACCATAGAGAATGAGCCTAAACCCCAAATAGCAAACGAATGAACACTCTCGCTACGGCTAAAAACTTTCATAATTCCTATAAATGAGCTTGCAATTGCACTAATCATAATTCCCGAAACCAAAAGCATAGCATTATCGCGAATACGTGATGTTAGCGAAATAATAATTAATAAAATTAAGCCTGCACCAATTATTGCAGCAGCAATTACTGTAAAATTTTGAAGAATAAATCCTGACGAACTCAACGACAAATAAATAAAATTAGGGAAGAAAAACAAAATTGCTACTCCCAAACTTGCTCCGGAACTAATTCCTAAAACTGATGGATCGGCAAGCGGATTACGGAAAAATGTTTGCAATACCAACCCTCCAACCGATAATGCTGCACCCGCCAATATTGCTGTAATTGCTTGTGGCAAACGACTTCCTAAAATAATATTATTCCACACTTCATTGGTATTATTTAAACCAAAAAATATATTAAATGAAGCTGAAAATGGTATTGAAACACTTCCAAAAGCTATGTTAGCAAAAAAGAGTACAACTAATAAAATTGTAATAAAAAGAAATATTAACCAATATTTTTTGTTAACGTTTTTCATTCTTTTATTAAATTAAAATATGTTGGTTTATAATTAGGCAATAGCTCATTATGAAAAATGCTAATAAAATCCATTAAAATTACATCAGGCTCTAAAATTCCTGTTTCGTAGTAAGCTGTGGTTTTTGTATTACATAAAATAACATTTCGTTTCTTAAATGGCTGAAAATCCATATATTTTTCACTTTCAGAAACAATATTATTGTAGCCATAACCCTCGTTAGCATATTCTAACAAAACCCAATAATCTGCATTATGACAACGATTATAAACGCTTTCAAAATCAATAGGTTCCGAGCCTGAGTACTTTTTATCGTTCCAAATATAATTTGCACCGGCATCGGTAAAATATTGTGCCATATAACTTTTAGCACCACTTACAAACCAAACGTCTTGATACATTTTTGAAGAAAAAACTGAAGGTTTTTTAGGTATTAAATTTGCAATTTTTGATGCTTCATTATATCGTTTTGCAATTGAATCGAAAATTATTGTAGCTTGATTTTCTTTTTCAAAAAATAGACTTATAAATTTTATCCATTCGGCTCTTCCGAGTGGCGAATCTTCCATATAACTTGAACAATAGCCCATTGGAATTTGAGTTTCGGAAATTTTACCGTATTTATTTTCACGAAAAGGTGCAACAAAAAGCACATCAGGATTTAAAGATATTAATTTCTCAATATTATATGCCTCAAAAGGTCCCAAATCGATAGTTTTACCTTGCGAAATTTGATTTAAAAC
>CAZRCF010000310.1:0-3633 GCA_964598505.1 uncultured Lentimicrobiaceae bacterium
GGCGAAACTAAAAAATAATCAATTGTAGTAGTTTTATTTACCCCTTTTACAAATGGTTTATCGTTAAAACGCTCTGTGGGAATACTTTCAGGATATATCCACAACCAATTATCGGGCATAAGATTCGAGTTTATTGGTGTATCAATTGTAACCGGATTCCATAATTTATCAATTTTTAAAACATCAAAATTAGGTGGATTTTGATTCCAGTCGCCACCTGCAATTACGTAATTACCTTTTGTAAATTCTTCTATTAATTTTGTTTTAATTGTATTTAATTCTATTGGTTTTAATATATTTTCATCATCAAAAGCCGAGTTATGAATATTTATTATTACTAAATCTTTGCCCGAACTTAAAGCAAAACGTTGAAGACTAAAACATCTATCGAGCATAAAAATACGTTTCCACCACGAAAAATTTACAGGAAAACTAAATCTTTGTGCTTCCGAAGGCTCAAATAAAGATAAATTCATTAATCCTGCTTTTACTTTGCCCATTGGCTCAAAAATTGGTATTGGAACAAAATCGACATTATAATTTTTAGTAAAAGTATATGACATATTTGGAAGCGAAGAACTTAAAATATCTACTTGATTTTCCTTATAAGAACGTTTTGCCGATAAATCAACCTCTTGTAAAAGTATAAAATCAATAAAATTCATTTTGCTAATAAACCTAATTATACCTTTTTGATATTTTTTATAATCGTTTTCGTTCGGGCGAACCATTTTCCCTCCATCGTAAAAAAAATCTTGCTCCTTGCCCAAACCACAATAGCCAATATTCCATGTTAATATAGAAAATTCGGTTCGATTACTATATATTTTTATTGATGTTTTTGAATTAATAATATCAATTTTTTCAACCAAATTTGGTTTATAATCAGTTATATATGAGTATAATATTACACCACCAAAATAGATTATAAAACAAGTAATTAATATTAAAACAACAATAATAGTTTTTTTTAATGCTTTGAATATTTTTGTCTTCATTTTTAAATATTTTTTTTACAAAGTTATATTATTTTATTAATTAGAGTTCCGAACTCTTTAAGAGTTCGGAACTCTATTCGGAACTCTATTGTTAATTTATGTAATTAATTACCTTGAAAAATAGTTTATTTGTAAAAAAAATATTAATAATTTTCAATAAAAAGCTAAAAATAATTTCATTTTTCTTAACTTTGATTTTTAAAAAAGACTTTTATGCCAATTGTAGGATCAATAATAAAGCAAGGAATTAGTTTAAGATGTAAGTTTCCGAGAGAATTATATAGAAAAAATAGGCGTTATAAAAAACCACTTACAGTTCAAGAAAAAACTCTTGAAAAATTAATATTAGAAGCCTGCGATACTGCTTTTGGTGATAAATATAATTTTCGTAAAATCCTTGATAGTAAAAATATTATTGATTCGTTTCAGAAAAATGTACCTGTTTACGATTACGATTCAATTTATAAAGAGTGGTGGTATCGTTCGCTAAATGGAGAAAAATATGTTTGTTGGCCCAAACAAGTAAAACATTTTGCATTAAGTTCAGGTACAAGTGGTGCAAGCAGCAAATATATTCCTATTACCAAAGATATGGTGCATGCAATAAAACGAACAAGTGTTCGCCAGTTGCTATCGTTATCACAATATGATTTTCCTCCTGAGTTTTTCGAAAAACCAACGCTAATGCTTGGTGGCAGTACACATTTGCAATATAATGGAACATATTATGCTGGCGATTTATCGGGAATTACTACCGGTAATATTCCTTTTTGGTTTGAACATTTTTATAAACCCGGTAATCGTATTTCGCGCGAACGTGATTGGCCCACAAAACTTGAAGAGATAATTAAAATGGCTCCTAAATGGGATATTGGGGTTATTGTTGGTGTTCCTGCTTGGTTTCAAATTTTGCTCGAAAAAATTATTGAACGATATAATTTAAACAACATTCACGATATTTGGCCCAATTTATCAATTTTTGTACATGGTGGTGTTTCTTTTACTCCGCATAAAAATAGTTTTGAAAAGTTACTTGGCAAACCATTAACATATATGGAAACCTATTTGGCTTCGGAAGGTTTTATTGCGTATCAAAGTCGCCCAAATGTTAATGCAATGGAATTGGTGCTCGACAATGGAATATTTTTTGAGTTTGTGCCTTTCAATTCATCAAATTTTGATGAAGATTATAATATAATAAAACACCCTGAAACACTTACAATTGATGAGGTGGAAGAAGGAAAAGAATATGCACTCCTTATTTCTACTTGTGCAGGTGCTTGGCGATATTTAATTGGCGATACAATTAAATTTACATCCAAAGAATATAACGAAATACAAATTACCGGTAGAACAAAACAGTTTTTAAATCTTTGTGGCGAACACACTTCGGTTGAAAATATGACTCAAGCAATTAAAATGCTTGAAGATGAATTTCAAATTGGAATTAGAGAATTTACCGTTGCCGGTTATAAAAGAACCGAAGGCAGTATGTTTGCTCATAAATGGTTTATCGGCTCCGAAAAGCAAATAGATAATGCTTTAGCTGCGGAAAAAATCGATAGCTATTTGAAAATATTAAATGACGATTATCGTGTAGAAAGATTAGAAGCAATAAAAGAAGTTACAGCAGAAGTACTACCTGTTGAATATTTTTACGAATGGATGAAACAAGAAGGCAAAGAAGGTAGTCAGAATAAATTTCCGAGAGTTATTAGAGGTGAAAAATTTATCTCGTGGCAAGAATTTTTAAAAAAGAAAACTAAATAATTTAAAACTCAATGATTAAGTCATTAATAGAAGGTATAATTTTAGGAATTACTTTATCGTTTATGATAGGTCCTGCTTTCTTTTCTCTTATTCAAACAAGTATTAATAGAGGCTTTAATGCTGGAGTGCAGCTTGCAGTTGGAGTTGCTTTAAGCGATTTGTTTATTGTTTTTTTGTATTTTTTTGGTATTATACATATTATTGATTTGCCAATATTTCAACTTCTTTTTGGTTCAATTGGTGGTGTTATTCTAATTATATTTGGAATTTACACATATTTAAAAAAAGAGATAATTCATAATACTCACGGACTTGAAATTAAAATTCAAACCAACAAAGCTATAACATACATAGTTAAAGGTTTTTCTTTAAATTTTGCCAATCCATTTGTTTGGTTATTTTGGATAACAATTGTAGCCGGAGTATCATCGAGCTTGCAAACTAAACAAAACATTATTGCATTTTTTGTTGCAGCCTTAGGTACTGTTTTGGCAACGGATATACTTAAATGCTTTATTTCTCATAAAATTAAGCGTTTGTTATCACCTAAAATAATGTTTTTAATAAACAAAATTGTTGGAATTCTGCTTCTCGGATTTGGTATTGTTTTGATAATTAGAGTCTCAATACAGTTTATATTTTAATGGATTTTAAAGTAGCAATTTGTCGAAATTGAAACTGATTAATTATTAATGGTAACGGTGTATGGTAACGGTGAAAAATAACACGGAGGTACAGAGAACACGGAGATACACGGAGAAAAATGGTAAACGGTATTCGGAGTAAGACTTGCAGTCGCCAATTGAACACTAAATAAATGGAAACTCAGCTAAAATAAGATGTTCGGCACCTTTTTTCTTCAAAA
>CAZRCF010000311.1:0-3632 GCA_964598505.1 uncultured Lentimicrobiaceae bacterium
TGATGGTGTTTATTACTATATTATTGAATACGAACAAAAAGGAAAAGATAAAGGTGTGCGAAAATTACATGGAAGTGTTACCTTATTGCATTAAAAACCAATGAAAATAGTTAAAATAAACATTTATTATTATAGAATTTATTTATAATACAAAATAATGTAAATTATTATTAAATAAAGAATATTTAAAATAAAAATATGATTAAAGCTCCTGTTGTTATATTTGCTTATAATAGATTAACCCATTTAAAGCAGGCTATTGAAGCATTACAAAAAAATGATTTTGCAGATCAAAGTGATTTATTTATTTTTTCTGATGGGTATAAAAATAATTTAGAAAGTAAAAAACAAGTTGAAGAAGTTAGGAAATATATAAAGACAGTAATTGGATTTAAAAGTTTGACAATTGTTGAGAGAGAAAAAAATTATGGATTGTCAAAAAATATAATTAACGGTGTTTCCGATATAGTAAATAAATTTGGGAAAATTATTGTTTTAGAAGATGATTTGATTACATCTCCTTATTTTTTAACATATATGAATGAAGCACTTGATTTATATGAAAACGAAGAAAAGGTGATTAGTATTCATGGCTATATTTATCCATTCAAAAAAAATATAATTTTGCCAGAAACTTTTTTTATTAAAGGTGCAGATTGTTGGGGATGGGCTACATGGAAAAGAGGATGGGCATTGTTTGAAAAGGATGGTAGAAAATTATTAAATGAAATTGTTGAAAAAAAAGCAATTAAAGCATTTAATTTTGAAAATAGCGAAAATTACTTAAAAATGCTTAAAAACCAAATTAATGGCAAAAATGATTCTTGGGCTGTTAGGTGGTATGCTTCTGCTTTTATTAATAGCAAACTAACTCTTTATCCATCAAAATCGTTAGTATTTTATAATGGTTCTGATAATACTGGTACTAACACAAAAAAAAGCAATTTTTATGATACCGAACTGACATATAAAAAAATACAAATTAATAATATTAATATTGAAGTGAACATAAATGCTTATAAATGTTTTATCTCTTTTTTTAGAAAAAAAAATAATATATTTATAAAATATTTTGATTATTTAAAAAATATTTTATAAAAGTTTAAACATCAAATACCAATATTGTTAAAATTATAATGTATTCATTAGTAATTTATTTTATGCAATCAACAACAATTGACATGGGGCGATATGGATTTTGAACTCTTTTATCATTGTCTGGTGTTCTTTTAATAAATCCAATACTATAATCAATTTTATTACAAATTGGATTTTCGTTTTCGTCATAATAGTGATAGTATATAATTTTTTTAAAATTTGTAATATTTAATAAATCTTTTACTATCTCATATGTAGGAAACCATAAATGACCACCATTCACAATTTTTCCATTCACAAAATCTCCACCTCCAATTGGATCAAATAATATTATTCCTTCATTATCTTTTATACATCTACAATCTATTAAATCACATCTATAATCAGGTATTGATAATCTAAAAACACCATTAGGTTTTAATATTCTATAAATATCATTAATGACATTGGGTAATTTTTCATATTCAATATGTTCAAAAACATCTTCAGATTGGTATATATCAACAGAATTGTCTTTAAGAGGATGTTTATTAACAATATTATGCTTAATGTGGTTATTATTATTTTGTTTAATTGATAAACCAATATATTTTTTATATTGAGGTAAATATGGTACATCACCTGCATATAAATAAATATTATCATTATTTATAATGGAATCAAAACTCAATTTTTTTGAAAATGAATTTTGAATTCTTGTTATTGCACTTTTAAACTTATTAATAATTTTATCCATAATATTTGTATTTAATACTAATTATTCAGTTTGATGATATTTAATGTTTGTAATATTACTATCTATTTGTTTATTTAAAATTTGTAATTTTCATATTAACAAAAATTCTATTTCAAAAAAAAATATCATATTTATATAATTTGAAAATATTTCTTATTCTCTTATACATCTAATATTAAAGCCACACGATTTTTCAAAAACATTCATTATACAACCACTATTGATAAAGTATAAAGAATAACTTGCTGTGCTGTTATAATCTGTACTACTCCATCTATAACCATTATTTGACATATATAATAATGAACCATCATAATTACTAATATAACCAGTTGCATGAATCTTTAAAACGGAATTAAATGAGCTATTAAAACTATTCCATCCGCCATTATTATCAGCATTGCTCCATTCAGAGTTAGTAGGAATTCTCCAGCTACTACCTAATAAAAGGTTACAAGGATCATTAGTTGATAACCAATCATTATTTTCGCTTATTAAGCTACCCCAAGCTGTATTTGGAGTCCTTGTTGTTCCGTCGTGTTTGAAACCTTGTTTGCGGTTAAACTGCCAATACCAACCGGCTGCAACTTCTCGGTTGTCGGTTGCTGAATTTGCCTGTTCATCGGCACCTAAATTTTGTGTTATAGCACATTTTGTTCCACCAAAAAGAGTAGTAGAAACAACATTATATGTTACAGTTTTTGTAACAGGAGCCACATCGCCCGCAGTATGCGTTGCTGTAAAATTAACACATGGCACTACTCCAAAAGTAAAAGTTATTGTTTTACTGTTAGTTGGAATATCGTAAATAGTGTAACTATATGAACCTGAATAGCCAGTAAATTCCAAAATATTTCCCGATATATATGCCATATTTACTAAATATTTAGATTTTATTGAAGAATAATCTGTGTTTCCTGCATTTGAACTTTCTTGATTATTATAGTTTCCAATATATTCTATTTTAACTTTGTCTTGCGAATTGTTGTTACTTAATAATTTAAAATTATATCGATAATCATTTCCAATTATATTAATAAAAAACACTCCTTGTTTTAATCCGCTTATATTAAAATTTTGATTCCCTTGCAATAATTTTTCAGTTGTTTGCAAAACAATTTTCCCAGAAATATCAGAAATTGAAATTTGTGTACTTCCGGTTTGCTTTGCATAAAACAATAACTTTGCTTCATCAATCATTGGGTTAGGGAAAATTTCAGCATTTTCGTTATCTTCCGAAACGTTATTTATGCTATTTGGAGCCATTAAATGCAAAATATCTCCATCATATAATTTTAAAGATGTTCCTATAGAGTTATTCTTTACTATTATACTATCAAAAGTATTAACTATACCCGAGGCAATAAAGCTTATATTGTAGTTTTGCGAATAGCAAATAGCAGTTGTAAATGAAATTACTGCAAAAAATAATGATTTTTTCATATTTTATCTTTTTTAAAATTTTTCACAAAGATATAAAACCTGTTATTAAATAACAAATTCAATGATATACTTAAATACTCAACAACAATAGTGATAGTCATCAGATGACTAAAAATACAATATTGTAAGTAAATAACAGATATTCAAATAGTCATCAGATGACTTGCGAAAAAGGTTTATTATCAAACTGTTTTTAGCTTTTTTTGCTTATAATAAAGCATTATTAAAAAAATAAAACTAATTATAAAAAATCCCATTACAGCTAATACAGAATATCGCATATTTCCTGTAATGGCTTCGATAATTCCAAAACTAAATGTGCCTATAACTGTTGCCAATTTTTCCATAACATCGT
>CAZRCF010000312.1:0-1010 GCA_964598505.1 uncultured Lentimicrobiaceae bacterium
CTCTTACACTTAAATCTATCTGCAAACTGGCATTGGCAATATTGCATTTAATTAAGTCATTTCTTACCAATTTATTATCTTTAATTTTCATTTCAGATAATTTTATTAACATTGCCTAAAACTTCTTTATTCATTTTCACCCGGAATGTAAATATATTGTTGTTTTGATAAAAATGGTTGGCGAGAATAATTCATGCAATTATATAATTTTTCGTTGCATTTAGGTTTATAAGAAATTTTATATTTATTTTTTAAATCAACATAAATCAATATATCAGCTTTTCGTGGAATTTTTCCGCAAAAAATTAAATTGTTTTTTTTTCGTTTTACAAATGTTATACTATCCATACCAAATTTGTATGTTGATAGTTTAAGGTAATCCATAAAAGAATTAGGGTCTTTTACATTAAAATGATAATAAGAGGATATATTATCAACAAAAAAATTTCCACTTATAGGAATTACTCCACCTTTATCATTTACTTTTCTTACAGCAATAAGATGTTTTTCATCAAACCAATAATTTAACCAATCCCTTAAAAGAGTTGTGCCAGAATTTTCGCAATAAATTTCCCTCATATCAATCTTAAAATTATATAAAATATAATTGGTATCCGGGAAAATAAGAGTTTCTACTTTTTCATATGAATAAATAAAATTACATGAATTCTTGGGAATCATTTTATCTATATCTTCAAAATTATAAATTCTTATATCATAATTTTTAATACTATTTCCTGAAAAATATTCATATAGTCTATATGTTAAAATATTCTTCATAATAAAATTATTTCTCCATTTTGATTCTTCTCTATCTTTTATATCAATTTTTGTTTGGCTTTTGCACACTTTTGAATTAATATTAAAAAACACTAAAATCATTAAAAGTATTATTAGATACTTATTATTTCTATTTTCTAACTTCATCCCAATTAATTTTACGTTTATTACTATCAAATATGGTTTCTTGTGCTTCAGCTGCCTTGTCAATTGGATTGTTTTTATCATGC
>CAZRCF010000312.1:1020-3620 GCA_964598505.1 uncultured Lentimicrobiaceae bacterium
CTTCTAAATATGTTGCAAAAGATTCATTTATCCAGATATCATGCCAGCTTCCACAAGTAATAAAATCGCCAAACCATTGATGTGCAAGTTCGTGAGCCATTAATTTTGCAACTCTTAGGTTTCTGTAATTAATATCTTTATCAAAATTAATGTCTTCTAATTCAATATTTACATTAGTGTTCAATTCTAAAGTTTTCCCAAATTCATCAATTGTATATTCAATATCAGGTAAGTCGCTTATACTTTTAATAGACTCATTCCAATATTGGCTTGCTTTTTCGCCATAAGGTTTTGCAGTAATAGTTCCTATTGTAATATCTCCATTATTATCAGGTTTTGAAATTACTTTTAGATTCTTTAATCTTGTTTCTATACCAACACGATTACTTCCCATAAGGAAATCATCTCCTTTTGTAAAATTAAAAGTGTTAGAGCCGCTTAGTATACTTTTTAAAATTTTTTGGTAATTATCTTTTTCCTTAAAAGAAATAGTAATAGTAATAATTAATTTGTATTCGTCAACTTTATTAAGCAAATTAGGATTTGTTTGTTTTATAATATCTAACGCTCTTCCAATGTTGTTTTTCCTATCCATTGGTGTTTTTGCAACTGTTAAAAATCTATTATAACCAACTACAACTTCAGGTCTGTTTTCATCTGATTTACTATTTCCATTACCCACCGGCAACACCGACTCCTTGCAAGCAGCCACAAAACCATTTAACGATAAATAAAACGGTGTAATATTGCCTAACTTACTATTTACAATATAATTTACTTGTGGCTCTTCGCCCTCTTTGGTTAAAATTGGATACAACGGCACTTTGCCTTTTGGTTTAAAGGGTATTAAATTATACTGCATTCCTATTATATAGCCTCTTACACTCATTTAATAAAAAGTTTTATTAATACGCCACTTAATATTTGTATTACCACATTTTCTTACGATCCATAATATAAATATAACGCCCATCTATTTCAAAAAAAAATGCACCATAGTATAAATCATTTAATTTCAGTTTCTTTCCCATAAATTCAACTACAGGGAAATAAATAGGTATAGCATCATCTTCACAGTATAAATATTTCTTATTTTTTTTATAAAACTTATACCATTCTTGTCCTTCTTTGGCAGCCTTTTTGGGATAGGGTTTAATATCTTCTATTGGTATATATTTAATATATATTTGATTGTCAAAAAATGGTGCTGTTAAGTCAATATTTGAAGAAAACATTCTATTTTGATAAAAGAAGAATAAGCTTACATTTTTTGTTTTTCCCGAATCTAAACAAAACGAATCTCCATGCTTAAAAATGAATACTGAATCATTAACACGAAAATATAGTTGAAATTCGTTTTCTCTTATATTACGATCTAAAGAATCATCAAAGATATTAATTCGTATATCGTCAATACAATTATGTATTCTTGCATATGTACTTGACCACCTCTTTTTAATAGTAACAGTTGTATCATTATTTTGTGCATAAGAAAATGGTATTATAAACACAATTATTATCAATGATAATAATATAAATTTGTATTTCATTTTTACCTCCTTTTTATTGTTTTTGTATCTCGTTATCAAATTCTTTATAAAAAAAATGCGAATTCATTTTATCTTTATTTATATTTAGAATAATACCAGCACTGCCATCCGATGTAATGCCTAAAAAATTAATTCCATCGCGTTTTGAAATTTGCAAATTAATTCCTTCTTTACCCATTAAGAGTATATGACTATGGATATTCTTAATATCTAATTCTGAAGTAGCAGGGTCAAAAAGATATGGATAGAAGGGAAGTTTTTCCCCCCCAATACTGGAACCAGATGAACCTGCTTGTGGTTTTTCTTTTGCAGTTGCGTGAAAATGATATAATAAATTAACCTTTCCTTGCTTTGTATTTTTTCTATTACCACATTCTAATTCAACAAATTCACCAATAAAATTAGGTTTTTTCTCAGTTCCTTTTGAAAAATCAAACTCATCAGAATTTTCATAGCCTACACCACCTTCCTCGTGGAATGTTCCAATAAATTTAATTACATCATTACTTGTTTCAGATTTTTTAATATCTACAGATCTTTCCATATTAATATATTTATTCCAATGCTCAGCAATTGATTCTCTTTGACTACGTCTTGGCATTGTTATAAATTTATCTTTAATTTTATCGGCATTAAATGGTGTAATATTATCCGGTTTTTCCTCACCTACTTTTAATATAAAGTTTTTGCCATCTTTTTTCCCGTCAGTCCCTAATAGCTTATACTTTCCATCTTTATATTCCCAATATGAATTTTCTGTTATTTCTTCTTCTTTCTTATCTACCACCGGCAACACCGATTCCTTACTTGCAGGCACATAAGGCATTTCGCCTGTGCTTAAATAAAACGGCGTTATATTACCTAATTCACTATTTACCAAATAATTTACTTGTGGCACTTCGCCCTCTTTGGTTAAAATTGGGTACAACGGCACTTTGCCTTTTGTTTTAAAGGGTATTAAATTGTATTGCATTCCTATTATATAGCCTCTTACGCTTAAATACATAGCTTGTATTTATTGATGTAATAAAACATCATAATGTTAAATTT
>CAZRCF010000313.1:0-3619 GCA_964598505.1 uncultured Lentimicrobiaceae bacterium
TTTTTGCTAACTTTCCATTATGTAAATAATTGAATAATATCACAAATGTGTGAACATTTTAATTAAAAAACTTTTTAAACTAACTTATGTTATAACTTATACTGATACCAAAGTTTTGAAAGAAGTATCTCGTATCTTTAACCAACTTTTTCATATTAAAATCTATCCGAAAAAATACTGCAAAACCATTTCAGTTTTGCAGTGTTTATATATGGTTAAATATTTCGTTATTCTTTTACAAATTTTTGTACGCCAGTTTCGCCGTTTTCATTGGATAAAACAACAATATATGTTCCTAATTTAAAACCAGATACATTTATTTTGCTATTGTTAAATATTATTTCAGACCTTACAAGTTTTCCGCTTATGTCGTATATAAGCATATTTGATTTTTTGTGGATACCTGTTAAAATAATAATATCTTTTGAAGGATTGGGAAAAATTGAGAAATTAATTTCAGAATGATTCTTATTTTCAATGCCCGATGAGCTTTGTGGATAAACATTATTTCCATCAACAATAAAATTAACATTATAGGTTTGCGAACTACCTGTTTGAACTGCATAAGGAATCCAATTTTGATGTGCAAGACTAGTTACAAAAACTTGGATGTTAGTATTGTTTGGAATTTTTTCAAAAGAAAAAGCACCATTTACATCGGTAACAGAAACTCCAATAATTTCATTAGTACTCATATTGCGAAGAATTACAACTATGTCTTTTAAAGGGCTTAAATTCTTCTTGCCATCATCTTCTAAGACTGTGCCACCAAAAATATTTGAACCATTTATTTGTGGAAGTTCAACATGATGCAATGTAGCAATAAAAAGAGTTCCTGCAATAACTGGAATACTATCTGCATTTTCATGAACAACAGCAGTTTGATAATAAATATGTGGGGCAACATTGTAGTTATCGGGATATTGAATAAAAGAGCCTAGATAATAAATTCCTGGTTGCAAATTATTAAAATTTGCCTGACCATTATTGCCAAGTAATTGCTCCTCTTGTAAAGCTGTGATTTGGTTACCACCAATATCGGTTGTTTTTTTATAAAGTGCAACCTTAGTATGATTGGCAGGAAAATTGCTTTCAGGCGAACCAAAAGTAACATTGGCAACTATTTTATTAGTGCCGGTATTTTCAACAAAATTTGCATTTCCTTGCAATAGTTCACATCCGTTTTGATGTCTGCTCCAAACATTATAACTCCCTTCAGGATAATTTGAACCCAAATTAAGAGTGGTTCCCGTTCCGTTAATTTCATTTGCGAAAGGAGCACCGCCCATTGTTACCCAATATTTTGTGCCAACTACACTTGTTGATAAAGAGATTTGTCCACTATTTCCAGACTGTAAAACTCCATTGTTCGGATTTTGTAAAACCGCAAATTGCTGCGGAAGAGGAAGTACTGTTAAATTTGTTGTTATTATACTATCGCAACCCAAATAGTTTATTAAAGTATCAATGTATGTGCCTGGTGTTGTATAAATATTACTACCTACGCTAATACTTTCCCCTTGACAAATATTTGGATTTTGAATATTAGTGCTAATTGGAATTACTGTTAAATTTGTTGTAACTATACTATCGAAACCTAAATAGTTTGTTAATGTATCAATATAAGTACCAGATGTGTTATAAATATTATTTCCAACACTAAAACTTTCCCCTTGGCAAATACTTGAATTTTGAATATTATTTATACTAACAAAATCATAATTTGAAACACCTGTTAATTTGTAATTTATCCAATGGTGTTCATATCTATAATAGTTTAAAAAAGCACAAGCTGGAATATAATTATCATTCCAAGAGCCAGCATTGTTATATCTTATTTCTTGAGAAACTATATATGAAGCATTATAATCGCGTTTGTTATAAGACATCATATATTGATCTTCATTTTCTTCAAATGAAATAAATCTAAAGGAGTTCTTCTCTTCTAATAGATCATTCCAAGAATAGCTGTATCCTGGTATAAATTTGTATGATGCAGAAATAAATTTGAATGTAGAAATTGGTATATTTGAAGTAGACAAACCTATTACATTAAAACCCAAAGCATTTGTATCAACTGCTGTAGCAGCCGTTAATGGTATTTTATAGGTATATTTACCAACCATATTAAAGCAATTTGCAGGTTGATTGTATTTTAAGCCAACAAAAAATAAAGTATCAACACCAAAATTAGCTGCTGAAGCACCGGTAAAAAAATAATTATCATATTCTGTAGGATTATTAACTAAAACTTCAACTACTAAAGTATCAACGATAGATGTATTAGGATGATTTCTATTATAAACACAAACCATTTCTATTGAATCAAGTGTAAAAGTGCTATTTGAATTTAAAAGCAATTCTCCTAAATCTGTATCAGTATTGTTCCAATAAAATGAAGTAATATCCAAAACTTCACCTAAAGCATGTATCCATGGACCACCAACTATATCACCACCAGCATAAATAACTTTAATAGCCGAATCAGGAAAAAGGAAGTTAGCGTTAAAATTATTACTACTTTGTAAATAATTTTCTGTAGCAAAACCATAATTATACCAACGGCTTGCAGATTTAGAATTGCTTACTTTTGTGTTTTTAATTTTTTGCGTGGGACGACTTACGTTTAGTATTTCTCTGCCTTGGTAGTTTACTGGACTTACTTGCCCAAAAGTAAAGGCAACTAACATAACTAATGTTAAACTTGTAATTAGTTTTTTCATCTTTAATTTTAATTTAATTTTTTGGTTTATGCGTTTTTTTATTTAATAATTTGTTTTAAAATCTTTACAAATAATCATTCTATTGTGCGAAAATAATTTTCATGACTCGTTTAATATATACAATGACGCAAAATTAGGTTAAAAGGTTGCTTTGACATAAAAAGATTTTGTAAATTATTGTCCCTATTATCTTCAAAGTTGTCTTTTAATGATACTTATAAATTTAGGTTGTCAAAATATTTGTAATAATTTCCATTGGCAAATACTTTATACCAAATTCCTCTTGCATTGTATCGGTTTCAGTAAATCCTAACTTTTTATATATTGGTATTGAAAATGGCGAAGCATGAACATAAAACTTATTAATATTAGGCTCTTTTTTAATACAATTTTTTATGGCTTTTTGTAAAAGTTTTTTGGCAATACCTTGTCCATGATACTTTTTGCTTACAAATAGTAATGAAATTGTATTACTGTCTCTAATTTCAATCATTCCAATAATTTCATTTTTATTTTTTGCAACAAAAATAGTTCTTTCATTTTTCTGACGTTCAGCAATTTTTGCTGGTTCAATCCAATTATAAAAAAATTGATTGCCTTCATCACAATAGTCGGCAGAAACGAACTCATCATAAACTTCTTTTATCAGTTTATTAATCGCAATCTCTTGTCCGTTTTTAAATGTTGATATTGAAATCATACTAAGTTTGACTTTTTTTATTAATATATATTTTTATATTTTATGCCCCTTTTTTACCCACAAAATAGTCTTCTTTGTTTTTAAATAACACATTAAATGTGATTAAACGTCCAAATATACTTATAATAAATAGATTTTTACTTGTTTTTTAACTCAAAAAAATATTTTAACCAATATAATAACAGCGTTAATCATA
>CAZRCF010000314.1:0-3605 GCA_964598505.1 uncultured Lentimicrobiaceae bacterium
TTTAATTTCATTAATTTCCTCGAGTTGTACTACATTTTTTACTTCAATTATAACAAGATGTTTTTCAATATCAATATTTGGTTTTGTCTGTTTTAAAACTTCGTAAATTGCAGGTAAATTAGTTGCAGTGTTTTCAATGCAGTGTATCCAGCATAATTCTAGTGATTCTTTATTTAATGGAATAATTTCCGATAAATTTGAGTCTGCTGTTGATGTTGAATTTAACTCTGTTTTTTCTTGTTTTGTAGTATTTTGTTGTTTTTTTATCGATAAAATACCAGTATCGTAAGTTGTTGTGTTTTTAAAATCGGGTTTTGGAACAACAATATTTATTTTGTTTTCTGTAGTTTTAGCAAGAGTTTGTGATTGAATATTTGAAGTATTTGGCGAAGTATTTGAGTTAATATTTTGATTGTTTTGTGGACTTGAAGATGGTTTTTGCGATTGATTATCCGGGTTTTGCAATGCTGCCATTTGCATTAACGAAAGTTCAACCGAAAGCCTTTTATTGCTTGTTTCACGGTATTTAAAATCGCAATTATTAGCAATTTTAAGCATAAGCATCAAATTCATTATTGATATTATTTGTGCTTGAGTTTGATATTTTTGTTTTACAGCATTACTTGTTTCTAATAAAACTAAAGTTGAAGCATCGCGTGCAACCATTAGGTTTCTTATGTGAGAACTTAATCCTGTTATAAAATGCTGACCGTCAAAACCTTTGTCGTAAATTTCATTTAGCAGTAAAAGGATTTGTGGTATGCTCGATTCTTTAATCAAATCTATCATACGGAAAAAATAATCGTAATCTAACACATTAAGATTTGCAATAACATCTTTATAAGTTAAATTATTTCCCGAAAAGCTAACCATTTGATCAAAAATACTTAACGCATCTCTTAAGCTTCCATCAGCTTTTTGGGCTATTATATTTAATGCTTCCGGCTCAAAATCAACTTTTTCTGAAGTTGCAACATATTGTAAATGCTTAGAAATATCTTCTACTACAATTCTGCGAAAATCAAATATTTGGCAACGCGATAATATTGTAGGTATAATTTTGTGCTTTTCGGTAGTTGCTAAAATAAATTTTGCATAAGCAGGAGGTTCTTCAAGAGTTTTTAAAAATGCGTTAAATGCTTGCGACGAAAGCATGTGAACCTCATCAATTATATAAACTTTATATTTTCCACCTTGAGGCGGTATTCTTACCTGCTCAACAAGCGAACGAATTGCATCAACAGAATTGTTAGAAGCTGCATCAAGTTCGTAAATATTCATCGATGCACTACTATTAAAACTTTTACACGATTCGCATTCATCACATGGTTCAAAATCTGATGTTAAGTTTGTGCAATTTAATGCTTTTGCTAAAATTCTGGCACAGGTTGTTTTTCCCACACCTCTTGGACCAGTGAATAAAAATGCTTGCGCTACATGATTGTTTTTAATAGCATTTTTTAATGTATTTGAAATCGTTTCTTGCCCAACTACTGAGTTAAATTTTGCAGGACGATATTTGCGAGCTGATACTATAAAGTTTTCCATATTATTTTTTTTTCCAGCTCCAAAATTACAAAGTATATTTGAAATTCCATATTTTTATTTCATCATTTATGCCCAATATTAGAAAATAATTTAATTACAAATAATTATTTTCGATAAAAGTAATTATTTTGATGATAAACCATGAAAAAATAAGATTTTTGTTCTTCAACAACTAATCACATAAAACAAAATAAACATTTAAAGGGTTAAACTTTTACTAATTTTAATATTGAAAAATCGCCATTAGTATTTTGCAGACGAACAAAATATATTCCTACAGAAAGATTAGAAATATCAATATTAAAAAAGTTATCATCTATAATTTCAAAAATCTTATGCCCATTTATATCAAGTATTTCCGCTTTTATAAGTTTAGAATTTGTTGAGAAAATTGAAAAACTTGTCGTTGCTGGATTTGGGAATAAAATTGAAGATGTTAAATTATCAATTATATTCACTTTTGATTTTATCATTGGCGTAATCAAATGATAATTTGGATTTATAATTACCGAATCTGGCTTAAATCCAATATTTATAATGAAATTTTCATTTGGTTTGTTTATTTCAAAAACAATTGTTGTATCTTTATTTAGAAAACTATTTTGCAATTTAACTTCTAAAGAAGTATAAAAAAAAGGAACTGAATTGTGTGATGAATTTTGTGTTAAATTTAAAAGTATAATTCCGGTTGCATCAGAATGGGCATTAATATTAAAAATAGGAAATCCTTGACCATATATCCATTGTTGTTCAAAATTATCTGCTACTTTATTTGATGCTTTTCTAATACATTTCATAAAATTTGCAGTAGAAGCAAAGTTGAAGCGAAAATTTGTATCTGCCGAATAATTTTTCATTGCTTTTAAAAAATCATTATCGCCCATTATTCTTCGTAATAAGTGCAAAACCATTGCACCTTTTTCATAAGATAATCTGCCATTAAAAACTCGACTAACATTTGTAGTATCATCAACCCAAACAGAGCCGTCAGTAACACTAACAATGCTTTCAACAGTTGATTTTCGCCAAGCATCGAAACCGTTAGGAGATGGAATATACTCTAAAATCATATTTGAAGTATATGTTGCAAATCCTTCATTTAGCCATATATCTTTCCACGATGAGCAAGTAATCATATCGCCAAACCAATGGTGTGCTAATTCGTGGCACACTAACATATAATTATAACTGCCTAAAAATGTAATTGTTTGGTGTTCCATTCCTCCCCATCCCGGTATCATTGCATGTCCATATTTTTCTTTTATAAATGGATAAGAAGTGAAATTATTATTAAAAAAGTTCATCATTATAGCTGTTGCAAATGAATTTTCATGAAAATTATTATATGATTCGGGGAAAACAAAATTCATAATGGGCATTGTATCGTTATTTATAATTGCGGTATCGTTGTATAAAATATAATTTGTAACTGCAACACCAACCAAATAGGTAGCAATAGGGTATCGATGTTTCCATGTGCTAATTCGAGAATTATTTATTATTGTGTCGAGTAATAGAATTCCATTTGATGCTGACCGATATTTTGAAGGACATTTTAAAACTATATCAATTGAATCAATTTTATCAGTTAAATTATCAATGCAGGGCCACCAATCGCCACTTCCATAAGGTTCCGATTGTGTCCAAATAATTGGTACTGTATCATGAACAGAACGATTAAATGATTTTGGACTTAAATTTATTTTTGGCTCGCCACTATAAAATACCTCTATTGAATCAATTTGATTTTCAGTTATTGACGTTAGAAAATTTATTGATAACAAATTTTTATTATGTATAAATTCTGGCTTTGATTGATGATAAATTATGGAATCAATTTTAAGTGTATCGCTCAAAACAAAGTCAATTTTATTAATTGTTGATTTGCACTGAAAAATAGTTAAAACACTACCGTTAATACCTAAAGAATCGGGATTTAAAGATAAGTTAAGACGATAATACAAAACATTAATTTGATTTTGACAAATTCCTTGAGTTGTATTATTTATGAAACAAATAAAAAATGATAAATAAATAAATAATTTTCGCATTTTTTT
>CAZRCF010000315.1:0-2550 GCA_964598505.1 uncultured Lentimicrobiaceae bacterium
AATATAAAATTAAGCGATTGATTTACATTATATTGGGTATTGCAATGGCAATTAGCGTTCGTGTGGGTGGTTTAATGCTTATGGCTTATTTGTTTCTTTTTGTTGGAATTGCATATACTATAAAATATAATTCAAAGGATTATTTTTCTTCAAAATTTTTGGGTGGTGGTTTTAAAATAATAGCATTGCTTGGGTTGCTTTGTATTTTGGCTTTTTATATCGGTTTAATTTTGTGGCCCTACGCTATCGAAAGCCCAATTAAAAACACCAAAGAATCTTTAAATATTATGACAAATTTTTCCGTAGGATTGCGACAACTTTTTGAGGGAAATAATATGTGGTCGGACAGAGCTCCTTGGTTTTATTTGCCAAGATATATTTTTATGACAATACCAATTTTGGTAATTATTGGTGCTGCATTATCGTTAATTTTATCGAAACAAATAACCAAAAAAGTAAGCGGAATAGTTGTATTTATTCTTGTGTTTTCTTGTGTTTTCCCAATTTGGTATATAATTTACAAAAAATCGAATGTATATGGTGGTTGGCGTCATGTAATGTTTGTGTATCCATTTTTGGTTATATTGGCAAGTTTGGGTTTTGAAGCAGGTTTGCGGTTATTAAAAAACAAATATGCACAGTTAGCCGGCATGGCTGTAATTGGAGTTTTAGTCTTTCTTCCATTAAAACATATTGCAAAAAATCATCCTCACGAATATGTTTATTATAATGAAATTTCGGGCGGTATTAAAAAAGCGTATGGTCATTACGAAATGGATTATTACTATCATAGTATGCGTGCAGCTTCGCTTTGGGTTAAAGAACATGTTAAAAACGAAACCAAACCCGATGGCAAAAAAATAATTGTTGGCTCTAATAATTTAGGAATTACCGAATATTACTTAAAAGAGGATTCGGCAAAAATTAATTTAGAATATATTCGTTACTACGAAAGAGGAAATATCGATTGGGACTATTATATTGTTGTAAATAGTTATATTGATGCTACTCAATTGCAAACAGGTATGTGGCCCCCAAAAAACACAATTCATACAATTGATGTTGATGGAAAGGCAATTTGTGCAATTTTAAAACGCAACACTAAAGACGATTTTTATGCTTATGAATATAAAACTAAAGCTGAAAACCCTAAAGATTCGATGCCGGTAAGAGTTCAAAATATGATGAAAGCTGAAGAGTTGTATAAAAAAGCAATACAAATTGACCCAAACAACGAAACTGCACTTTTGGCACTTACCGAAATTTATATGAATCGTGGAAACTTAGATACTGCTAATATATTTGCAGATATGTTGTTAAAAGTTTACCCAACTTACGAAAACGGTTTAAATATGAAAGGGTGGATTGGCATACAGCTTTTTGATAAAAACAAGAACCAAAAAGCACTTAACGAATCGAAAGAAGCATTTGAAAAAATCACCAAAGTAAACTATAAATATGTATATGGTTATTATGGTTTGGCAATGGTTTATGTTCGATTAAACGATATTAAAAATGCAATTAAAGCGTTAGAAGATGCGTTAAAAATAAATCCGGGATTTCAGCAAGCAGCCGAAATGCTAAATCAACTAAAATCGTACTCGGCTAAGCAAGGTGGGATATAATTATTGGGGTGATTTCTATTGTTTTGGTAGGATGTTGCATGACAAGTAATCAATACTTAATATTATTTTTATGAAAAAAAGGAGTGTTATTATAATTATTTCTTTATTTATTATATCAGGTTGTTATGTTTCTTATCCCACAGAAGTTAATAAATCGGAAGTATATTTATCTGATATAGAACAAGAAAAATTATTAAAAGAAATAATTGACTATTTAAAAAAAGCAAAAAGACATTTAGATAAAGAGATGGTATTGGATAGTAATGATTTACAAGACACTATTTTTATAACTACAAGAGATACTACTTTGTGTGGAAAAAAATACTTTTATTATAATAATATTATAACCCCTACTAACTCAATAAGTCCATGTGATTATCCAGATCCAAAAGGTGGGTGTTTAAAGATTAGCTTTGAGTTTTTATCATATAAAAAGGTAGAATTTGTTTTTAATAAAAAACATGGTGGAGTTTATAATGGGTATTTTAAATTTTTTGAAGAAAATAACAAACGTATATTTCACAGCATAAATTATTCAATTGGTTCAATGTAGAGTATATTTTCTATTTTGAAAAAACTCGTTATGCGAAGTTTGTAACTTCGCATTAAATAATTGTTAGTTTGCAACTAACTACTTTACAAATTATAGTTGCAAACTTTAATGCTAAAAAGGTGAAAGTTTGGTAGTTATGAACGACAGAATATGAAGAAAATACGCCCTATTTTATATTATCAACAGATGAACATATATTTTTATTACATAAGAAAAACAACAATTTACTTAATTTTATTAGTATTTTTTTGTAGCTGCAAAAATAACTATTATGTATTCGAAATGTACAATAGCAATGGCTGTAAAATGGAAATTTTGATTGAAAATGATAGTTTTGTATGGGTTACGTCATTTTATAATTACAATTCAGAA
>CAZRCF010000315.1:2560-3594 GCA_964598505.1 uncultured Lentimicrobiaceae bacterium
AATTATTATGCTTTTAGAAAAAGTAATTTTCTAAAAACATATTTTGAAGATATTTCTCATGGGGAAATCAGTATGCAAAGTGATACCTTAGTTTTTAACTCACAAAAGCACAAAGACATTTTTGATATTATAAGTTTAAATCAATCAAATAGTAACGTAAATGATTCTTGTTGTTTTATAATTTACAATCATATTTGTTATCCCTTGCCAACACCATCAATTTGTTTGAAAAAAGGTGATAGCATAACAGAAATTGAAAAAAATCATAGCAAGTATTATATAAATGTTAAAAAGCAAAATGCTGATAGTGTTAGAATTTATTATCCTAAAACTAATATTAAAACTAATTTCTATAAATTTGATTATCAGCAAGATACCATTTTTATAATTATTCAAACTTATTTTGAAAATGAATATTTTAAAGAAGTTAATAATGCTAAATTTGTAATTAAAGACAATAAACTATATCAAACACCAAAATTATTTTATTATAAAAGAATAAAAGGCAAAAAGGCAAAAATGACAAAAGAGAATTTGATAAGAATAAGAGATACTATTAATACAAATTGTATATTTGAAAAAATAATTTATTGGTAAAACAAACAGTTTATATACGCTAATCTGCATTGTTTACAAGCATATCTACGAAAAAAGATACAAGATAAAGTTTTAAAATAAGACTAATATTTATCAACTAAACTATCAAAATGCCTTTATAAAATAGTGAGAGTAAAGAAATAATATCAGGTGGGTAAAATGTGGTTCACTGTAAAAATAAATTAACGGAATTTCTATTTTTGAATTATTGTAATTTATTACAGTATTATTAAAGACAATTTTTTCTAAGTTTTTTAGATTATAATTATTTCGTTTTACCACTTTTATAACTTAATGTTTAGCATTTTTACTTTTATATTATTTATCTTTGCTTTGCATTTTAATAATTTTTTTGCCGAATTATATTAACTCTATTTTATTCTTATGTTTGAACTTAATAATGAAGATAAGCTAATTTTATACTGTTCAAAACTAAA
>CAZRCF010000316.1:0-3590 GCA_964598505.1 uncultured Lentimicrobiaceae bacterium
GAACTCGCTAATTATTATTCTCTTGGGTTAAACATTGTTTAATGCTCGTTTCATAATAACATATTTATTGTTTTGTAAAAATAGAAAAATTAAAATGAAATTTGATTTTTTTGCTATTAATATTTATATTTAGTAAAAATTTCTACATTGTGAAGATTAAATTATGAAATAAATGTAAATTATAAAACAAGTAATAAGCATTTTAAAAACAGCTTTCCTCTTGGTAAAAAAAGAGTAAAGTTATTAGATATTAATGATTTAATAATTAACCATTATCTAATAATTTAATATTGTTATGTTAATCTTAAAAATTATATATTTTTGAACTGATTTGAAATAATTATTTGTTTTTCAAATAATTATTATATTTGTTATATATTTGTGTATATAATTTTCTAAACAACTTAAAAATAATTATCATGAAAAAACAATTACTTTCTATTTTAATTATACTACTTTCGATTTATTCAAGTAGTTCGCAAAGTATAATTAGCCTTAATAGCTTTGGCAATTCATACAAAGAAATAAGTATAACAAAAGATTTTACTTCGTCATTTAGCAATGCTATACGTTTACGAGAGTTCGTTTTTAACCCAAAACTTCAAAACATCAAATTGGTTAGTGTAAATGATATTATATTGTTAGACTTGTTTAACGACAAGCAATACAAAGCAAATATTCAAAAAATAGATGTAGATGTAAATGGCACATTAACAATTTTAGCTAAATTGGTTGATTTTGATTATGGTTACTGTATTATTTCAACATTTAATGGAAAAAGTTTTATGACAATTGAAGTGCCAGAAAACAATGAGTTTTATTCTACAAAATATGATCACAAGACTGATAAATACTATTTGCAGCAAATTGACAAAATTAAACAAAAACCTTTAGAGGGAGCTCCATCTCTTGTTATTCCAGCAGATAATAAAAAAAACATAAATATTAATAAAACGATTAAGCAAGAATTGCCTAATCAAAAACCTTCAAAAAACACAATAATAAATAGCGAAAATATTGCAATTAATCCATCAATTGTAAACGATCAATTTTCTCAAGATACCGTAACTCTATTAATAGTTTACACTCCTGCTGCTGCTGCTTGGTCAGCCAGCAATGAAACTAATATTAACAATACTATTAGTTTGTTAATGGCAAAAACAAAACTTTCGCTTGATAATAGCAATACATTGCTAACAATAAAACTTGTACATTCTGTACAGGTAGCTTATACCGAACTTAACACAAGTGATGATTTATATAACTTAACAAATACAGGTGATGGAATATTAGAAAACGTTCATACGCTGCGAGA
Source organism: uncultured Lentimicrobiaceae bacterium (assembly GCA_964598505.1). Classification (GTDB taxonomy): domain Bacteria; phylum Bacteroidota; class Bacteroidia; order Bacteroidales; family WCHB1-69; genus CAZRCF01. The sequence goes on from CAZRCF010000316.1 coordinate 1,316, forward strand.
TACATATTGTGCCGATGTAGTTGTATTATTAGAAAGTATTGATTTTACAGGTGGAGTAGGCTGGTTATTAAATACTTATTCGGGTTCTCCTACTTATGCTTTTTCGTTAACTAGGGTGCAACAAGCAAGCTGGACATTTACTACTGTTCACGAAATTGGTCATAACATGGGATTACACCATCACATAGCACAAAATGTTCAACCAGGTCCCGGATTAGATTCTTATTCTGCCGGATGGCGTTGGGATGGAACAGGGGGTGTAAAATATTGCTCAGTTATGACTTACGAAGGAGGTACATATTTTGCAGATGGAATTACTGCTACAAGAACTCCATATTTTTCTAATCCAAGTATTCAATACCAAGGAGTACCTGTTGGAGATGCTGTAAATGGTGATAATGCAAGAACATTAAGACAAGTTAAAGCAGTTGTTGCTGCATACAGAACAGGGTGCGTTCCTACTTGCACGCCTCCAACAACTCAAGCTACTGCATTTACCTCATCTGCATTAGCTAATAACTCAATGACAGTAGGCTGGACACGTGGAAATGGAACTGCTGGAGTTATAGTTGTTGCCCGAGCAGGTAGTGCTGTAAATCAAGACCCTAATAGCGGAACAACTTATGCTGCAAATGCTGCTTTTGGAAGTGGCTCGCAAATTGGAATAGGAAATTACGTTGTTTACAATGGAACCGGAACTTCCGTTAATTTAACTGCTCTTACTGCAGGAACTACTTATCATTATGCTGTTTATGAATATAATACAACTGGTAACTGCTATAAAACACCGGCATTAATAGGAAATGCGACAACAACAGGTACAGCTCCTTGTAGCTACTGTGCTTCATCGGGCACAATGGATTTTGCCACTAGTATTACATTGGTAAATTTTAATACAATTAATAATCCAACAGCAAAACCAGCTGGATATAATAATTATACAGCTTTATCAACAACTGTAAATAAAAATTCATCGTACAACCTTAGTGTTAATTTGAACACAGATGGAGATTACAATTTACATGCTTATGCTTGGATAGATTGGAATCAAGATTGCGACTTTTTAGATGCTGGCGAAACTTATGATTTAGGAACATCAACAAATGTAACAAATGGTGCTACTAATTTATCGCCACTTAGCATTAACATACCTTCAACAGCACTTACAGGTAATACAAGAATGAGAATATCTACAGAATTTGAAGAGGACCCAACTTCTTGTGAAACAGATATTGATGGAGAAGTGGAAGATTATACAATTAATGTGATAGCTGCATGCACACCTCCAACAACTCAAGCAACAGTTTTTTCTTCATCTGCAATTACAAATACTTCAATAACTACAGGATGGACTCGTGGAAATGGTTCTTCGGTATTAGTAGTTGCCCGACAAGGTAGTGCAGTAAATGCCGATCCTGTTAATGGAAATTCATATACTGCTAATGCTGCTTTTGGTAATGGTTCGCAAATAGGAATAGGAAATTTTGTAATATATAGCGGTACTGGAACTTCTGTTAATTTAACTGCTCTAACAGCAGGAACTACATATCATTTTGCAATATATGAATATAATACAACTGGCAACTGCTTTAAAACACCTGCATTAATAGGGAATGCAACTACAACTGGTTCTCAACCTATAGGTTGTGATACATTAACAAATATACTTCCTACAGATGGGCTTACTTTATATACTTTTAGTTCACCGCAATGGGGATATTGGACAGGGCATAATTCATATAATATATCAGAGTATGCCGAATATTATTCAGGATTAACAAACCCGAATATTACCGGATTGGAAGTATATGTTTATAAAGCTTTTAGTGGCGGAACAGGTGGTAATCATAAAGTTACATTTAATGTTTATGCAGGAGGTGGTGCTACACCGGGTGCTGTAATAGCATCTAAAGATGTTGCTATGAGCTTATTAACTCCAAATAATTTGAATTATATAAATTTTGATTCACCTGTTACATATTCCGGTACAAATGTATATGTTGGCTATCAAATATATACAAATACTCCTGCCGATACATTCTGTGTTGTGCAAACCGAATCAAGAGCAAATCTTACAAATTCAGGATTTTTGAAATACAATAATGCATGGTCATCATATCCATCAATTAGCACCAACACTCTTTACTCAGCAATTTATATATCACCAATAATGTGTTCTGCATGTACTCCACCAACTACGCAAGCTACCGTATTTACCTCATCTTCAATTACCAATACCACCATGACTACTGGCTGGACACGTGGTAACGGAACT
>CAZRCF010000317.1:0-3580 GCA_964598505.1 uncultured Lentimicrobiaceae bacterium
AAGCTAAAAAAACAAACATTTTACTAAGCGAGCCAAGCAATAAACGGTATTTAAGTAATTTATATCAGCGTGACGGATTTCATACTTTGTTATCTATTTACAATATAACACCCGCCTCGCTTTAAACGTAAAATGTTTGTTTTTTCTTAACGCTTTTTTGATGAGGTCGGTCTAAAAACCTATGATTTAAGAATTTGAATTTCATACTTTTTCCTTTTCTCTTTTTCCTTTTTACTTATAAAGTCCGCCTCGCGTAATTTCGTTGCTCACGCTGCTTTTTAGTATTTTTTGATGGTTTAGTAAGTAAATAACAATTTATAATTAACAATTAACCATTGATAATTATTTTCTTAACGCTTTTTTGCTGAGGTCGGTCTTTTATCATGCACAATAAACTATCTACAGGAACACTTTAGAATTATTAGACTAATTACAATTTAATGCTGATTAATTTCACTCAATTTTAATAATTTCGTCAATTTTTTTGTAAATTTGTTTTATCATTTATTAAATTATGGCGTAATGGACAAAATTAAAGCTAAACTTTCATAATAAATATAATAAATAAATATTTTATGGGTCTCAATTTCAAGATATTCCAAATCGCACGAGGTAATAAAGGAATTAATAAATGGCACATATACACTCTTAGCTGCAAGGCAAAATGAAGATGTTACATTATATTAATAAAATACATATTGAAATTCTAAGAATACAATAAAAGAAAATGGGATGTATAGCTTGTTTTATAAGTGATGAACACCAAAGTGCATTAAAGAATGAATGTTTTAATCTTGATAGGTTTGAAGATAAGCTCTCAAAATACAAGCGATTATACATAGATGAAGTTGATAATCTTAAAAGTATTTCAAAATGTGATTGTAAATACAAAAACACCAATCACGACTACGTTAAATGGACAGATGATTTTTTTGGTGAACTTTTAAATAACAAAAAAATTATAGAGAATACATTTGATGAATTAATTGAGATATACATTGATTATATTTCTAAAAGTAGTAAAGTCGCAATTTATAGATTATGGAAATTTTTAGAAGAAGAAGGTTTGTTAAAGGATACGGAAGATGGTTTTTCATATTCAACCCTTTTCTACAGAGCAAGGAAAAGAGGGAAATTTGATGAAAATGATATCAAAGAACTATTTCACATATCTTTTGCAGATAGAGAAAAAGTAGGAAGTCAGCGATTTAGTATTTCAGGTCAACCAATGTTGTATCTTGCAAAGTCTACAATTGGATTAGAAAAAGAGCTTTCTATGCCTTTAAAGGATTTATCAATTGCTGCATTCTTGCCATTTTACAAGGATTTCTATGAAAGAAAATATTATACAATCAAGAATTCATTATTTAATAATATTGTAATAGCTCTTCCTAAATTCCAAGAGGATGAAAATCCATTTGACTATTACAATTGTGTTTTAGAACCAAATTGCAATTCTATAAAAATTGATTTGAAGAAATCTATTCTGTCACAAATACTTACATTTCCTATAAAGGATGGAGTTAAAAATAGCTTTGTACCAGAATATGTTTTACCGCAAATGTTGACTACAGCACTTCTTGAGCATAATTATTCTGGTGTAGCATTTCCTTCAACAAAGGATTTTTCAGAAACAAATCATTATGATATTTCATCTGACTATAATTCAAATTTTGCTATTTTTGTTGATTACTCACGGAAATCTTTATATGACTATAAATTGTTAACTTATTTCTTATATTTTACATTTGATGGTAATGAGAAAATGAATTATTCTGTCAAGGATATTCTTGATAAAATTGAATTAATCTCCATTCTGCATAAAGAGTCAAAAATTGATATGGATTTTTTTATTCCTTTAGGAAATTTAAATTTTCATATTGAACAGATGAAAAGTTCTAAGATAAATAATGTAAACTATTTTGATACAATATATGGAAAAGTGGAGTTGGAATTTATTTCTAAGGTAGCTGATTTTTATTTAAGCAAACGAACAGATACAAATCTTTTGAAATATGCAGGAGAAAAGAAATGAATAAAGCCCAGCAGCCAACAATGTATATACAAAATAGTAGTAAATTTCCCGATTTTAATCGGGATAGCCCGCTTCAAAATTGTAACGGTTTGATAAGTTTGAAGCTCGCAATCGCCCACTTTGCATATATATCACCGTTACAAACTTCAGAACTAATATAGTGCGAAGTTCGGAAACTTCGCACAACAATGTATTTAATTTAGAAAATAAAATAGATAGTGTTTTGTTTTGAAAATATTACAGAAAAATGTAGTTTTGGGGAAAAATAATATTTTGAAGAAGATTTTAGTAATTCGTTTTAGTTCAATTGGCGATATAATTCTTACAACGCCAGTAGTTAGATGTATAAAAAATCAAATACCCGACGCGGAAATACATTTTGTAACTAAAAAACAGTTTGCCTGCGTTATTGAAGATAATCCATACATATCAAAAATATTTACATTAGATTCAAAATTTGGCACATTAATTAAAAAACTTCAAGCAGAAAATTACGACTATATAATTGATTTACACAATAGTATAAGGTCGCAACGTTTAATATTAAATTTAAAGAAACCATCAAAATCTTTTCCAAAATTAAATATTAGGAAGTGGTTATTGGTAAAAAGAAAACTAAATTTATTACCCGATATTCACGTTGTAGATAGGTATTTTAAAGCAACATCGCAATTAGGAATAGAAAAAGACCAAAATGGTTGTGATTTTTTTCTATCACCCGAATTAACATTACCGCAATCGGTTTCTCACTTTTTATTAAAACCTCATGTGGTTGCAATTGCAGTTGGCAGTAAGCACAATACCAAGCAATTACCTGTTGATAAAATCAGAGAATTACTCAGTCTTACACCTTTTCCGGTTATACTTTTGGGTGGAAAAGAAGACCGCAAAAAAGGTGATTATATTTTAAATGGTTTTGTAGAAAGAGTTTACAATGCTTGTGGCGAACTTTCAATTCAGCAATCAGCATTGGCACTTAAACAATGTAAAGCTATAATTACCGGTGATACCGGATTAATGCACATTGCAGCTGCACTTAATATCAGAATATTTTCGCTATGGGGCAATACTGTTACTGATTTTGGAATGTATCCGTATATGCCTAATCGTGAATATAGATACGATATTATTGAGGTAAAAAATTTAAAATGTCGTCCTTGCAGCAAATTGGGCTTTGAAAAATGTCCCAAAGGTCATTTTAAGTGTATGAAAGACCAAGATATGGTAGCACTTGCATCGGAAATTACAAAATATTTGCTTAGTTTGGGATAAATAAAATCAATAGAATTTTCTCTTAAATCATTCTTAATCTTCAATTTATATTTGAAATATTTATGTTGTACATCAAAAATATTTATCATTTATAAAATAGTTTATTTTTTGAACAATATTTATTTATAATTGTTTTAAATTAAAAAGATAAATAATTATAAATTAGATATATTGACAAAATGTTTAATGAATATAATCCTTTAAATGAAAAAATATTTCGGGTAATAGATAACGATGGAAAAGTTATCAATAAAAAATGGATGCCTGAAATAA
>CAZRCF010000318.1:0-3576 GCA_964598505.1 uncultured Lentimicrobiaceae bacterium
GGTGCCGAATTAGCTGTTGTAAATGTTAAATCGCTGCTGTAAGTTACATTAACCGCATTACTTGCTCTAATACGATAATGGTATGTGGTAGCAGATTGCAAATTAGTTAATGTTTTGTTAATAGCTACATCTGTTGTTCCAGTTACAGGACTTTGGGTTGCTGATATGGTGCTACCGTAGCTTGTAGTTAAACCCCATTCAAAAATTACGTTGGTGCTCAATCCTTTACCATTTACATTACCATTTAAGGTAGCTGAAAACGAAAGCACATCAGATGCTGCTGATACTGTAACTACAGGTGGCAATAATGAGTTTAAAGACGAAGAAGGAAGTTTTGCAAAACCACCATTACTTAAATAAATGGTGTCGTTACTTATTGATAAGGTTTGTAATTCGTTTGTAATACTTGTATCTTTTGCTGATATAGTATTTGCGGCAATTAAAATACCCGAACCTGCTGTATAATTTGAACCGGATGTAGTGGCATTTAACACATAAGGGCTTGCGGTTGTTCCTGCACCGGTAACAGTTACATTAGTGCCTGCTGTAAGTTTGGTTTCGGAACCATCAATTATTGGTGTATTCGTTAAATCATTATAGCTTCCGCTTGTAGCCACATTTGCAAAATTGGGCTTTCCTTGTATATTTGTCCAATTTACAGTGCTTGCGGTTACTTGTCCGGGTTCAAATTTGCCAGTTGTTGAATTATAAACCAAAGCATCACCATTTTGAGCACCTGTTGCATCAATATATACTACTGTTTCGGCAGCAAATGCATAAGGTACGGTTACAAATTTTATTACGCCCAATGTTAGATTAAAAGTAAAAGTATTAGTAGGGTCGTAGTCAATTTTAAGGTGTTTGTTGCCTGTTCCCCAATTAATTGCAGAAAATGTACCAATAGTTGTAAAAGAAGGATTTACACCTATTTGAAACGAAAACGAGCCATAAGCATTAGTTTGTAATGCTCGCAACTCCTGATACACAGTAGTGCCACCTTGTGCACTATCTACTACCGATAATCGGATTTGTAAATTAGTATTTACCATTGGATTGCCACTACCATCGCGTGCTATTGCCTGAAAATTAATTGCTTGCGGAACTTGTGCATAAAGCAATACGCTCATTAAAGCAAAAATTAAAATTGTAAATAATTTTTTCATTATATTTAGTTTTTAATTGTTTATAATTTAACGAATTTTATTTTTGTAATTGTTTCGCCTAAAGAACTGTAACCGTCAACAAAGTAATTGCCATTAGATAAACTACTTACATTAATTTTAAAATTATTGGTTGAACCTGTAATGGTTTGTTGCATTAATATTTTACCGGAAATATTAATTACTCGAAATGCAATTGTGTTTGATTTAAGACCATTAATTTGCAAGTTTAAAAAATCATTAACAGGATTTGGATAAACTAAAATCAGTGAATTATTAACACTATTGTTGCTAATTGAAGTGCCCATTCCACCTGTATTGCTAACATCGCTTTGCGAACCGGCATCAAGGCTTACACCTCCGTTATTTACCGAAAACACAAATATTTCTCCAATTGTGGCATTCAGAGTATCGTTTGAAATTCCTCCAGACGATAAAGCTATCCTGTCAAGATTTTGTGCTTGTAAAATTGAAATGCCAACTAATAATAGTATAGCAGATAATAAATAATTTTTCTTTTTCATTTTTTTTGTTTTTGCGTTAATTATTACTTTAATGTATTTTGAAAATTTATAAGTTTTTAATTACTCTTGCTCGTACTACTCGGTTTTTATCTTTAAGTTCAATAATATACGTACCTGCCGATAAAGAAGAGATATCAATTAATCTATCGTTATTTAATTGTTGCAAAACTATTTTACCTGTAAGGTCTATTATTTTTATACTGCAATCGTTAGTATAAGTAATACTAATTATACCATTAGAGGGATTAGGATAAACTTTAATTTCATTATTATTGTTATTTAATGTAATGTTATTTATTAAATTGGAATTATCAGTTTTATTTGAAAAAGACATAGATTCGTTATATTTGCTAACATTGCAACTCTCCGACTTTTTAATACCAATAATATAATAATATACATCATTTATATTCAAATCGTTATAACTGTTAAAGCTTCCGGAAATCGAGTCGATTATTTGCATATTATAGGGTTGTGTACCTCTATAAATATAATACCATTGAGGCGTAAAAGCACCACTTTCATCTTCATAAAACGACCAATTTAAGCCCATGGTTGAACCAAATCCACTTATAATAAGGTTTATTGTTTTGTGATAATAACTTTTTACCGATTCGTTATTACAAGTATCAATAGCTGAAATTTTATACTTATCGGCATGAGATTCAGGCACGCTATTATAATCGATAAACAAACTTAAACTGTCGTAAGGCACGTTCCCAATTAATACATAATTATTTGTTCCTTGTTCTTTGTATATATTATACGATTTAATGCTTAAATTGGGTTCTTTATTCCATAATATTTTGTTTTTAAATGTATTTGTACCAATTGTAACAATGCATATATTTTCATTTAGTGTATTATTAAGAACTGATACTTGAACTGTTGCTGTATCATTGCACCCATACTGATTAGTTGCTATAACTGAATAAGTTGTGTTAAAAGGAGGTGTAACTGAAATTGTTTCTGTTGTATCTCCTGTATTCCACAAAAATTTATCACCACCTGTTGCTATAATATTTGTACTGCTTCCTTGGCAAATTAACATATCAGAACTAATATTTACCATAGCTTTCGGCATGTTTTTCACATTTACAACATTAGTTATTAAACTATGGCAACCTATTTGGTCGGTTATTGTAAGATTAACATTAAAAATTCCTGTGTCAGAATATAAATGCTCGATATACTTACCATTTCCTATTGTTGAATCACCAAAATCCCAGTAAAATGATGAACTATCATCAACTTGATAATAATTATAACCATTATTAATATAATTTCCTTTACCAACAAATGAAATTGAATTTTCGCAAGTTGAAATTAAATTGTTATTTGGATATGGATGTGTATTTATTGTATCAATTAAACTAATGAAATTCTGACATGGTAGCGAGCAAGATATTTGAGCTTTAAAACCACTACCAATAATTGAACTATCTGATACAAATTTGAATGTTAGTTTTCCCGAATAATTATAAACCGATGCTTGTATATAGTTTAAATATAAAGTATTTGAGTTATTGAATGCTCCTATTAATTGAGAATTAGTGGTTGCTCCATCATAAATATATAATGTGTCGGTTGGGTGAATATCAAATTTTTGAAAAAAAACTTTGCAACTATTGTTTAATGGATTATTTGACCCAAACGAAATAGTATATGTTTCATTATTTGAATAATTTATTGTATCGCCGCCACTATCGTATAATAAACCATTACAAGTTATTACTGATTGTCCGTTATATGTATCTATTTTATATATAGTTTGTGAATATAAAAACGTTGATACAATTAAAAATATTATTATTATCAATATTTTTTTCATTTTTCATTATTATCTTATGGTTTAATAAATATTTTCGATAGTGGGGGTGCGACTCTAAGTC
>CAZRCF010000319.1:0-2614 GCA_964598505.1 uncultured Lentimicrobiaceae bacterium
TAGAGCAACAGCCTTCTAAGCTGTGGGTCGCGCGTTCGAATCGCGCCGGGATCACATTTTTCATATTTTGTTTTTTATTATTAATTGTTGTAAAGGATAATAAATAATCAAATAATAAATTATACTATACTAATTAATTTTTAATTTAAAATATATTTAAAAAATAATTTATTCTATTAAGAAAGTAATTGAGAATATTTTTCTAATTAATCTTTATATTATTTATTTTTTTTCTTTTATTTTTTTATTTATTTGTGAACCTAAGTATTAAAATATTGTTTGCAATGATTTATAATAAAAATTAATTAGTTTTAATTTAATAATTGTAGTATTTAAAATAAATTAAGTTTAAAAATGATAAAAAGAATATTAATAAAACTGCCATTAACAAAATTTAAAATATTTTTTGCAAAAATATTATATTTTGTAACGAAAATATTTATTAGGTCTGACAAACAAATTGTTTTAAGAAAAGGTATTAAATATGAATTAGATCTAACTGAAGGTATTGATTTATCTATTTATTTATTTGGAGGATTTCAAAAACATGTTTTTAATAATAAAAATATTAAATTAACTAAAAACCCAATTATTTTTGATATTGGTGCTAATATTGGACACATGAGCTTAACTTATGCTAAGTTATTTATAAATTCAAACATTTATTCATTTGAACCGACAGATTATGCTTATGAAAAATTTATTAAAAACTTAGAATTAAATCAAAATATTGCAAAACAGATATTTCCTATTAAAGCTTTTTTATCAGATAAAACTGAAGATATTTCAAATATTAAAGCATATTCGAGTTGGAAAATTGCAAAAAATAGTGATAATCAAATTGAAATTCATAAATTACATAAAGGTACTTCAAAAACATCATCAAATACTCCATCATACAAACTAGATGATTTTGTAGAAAAAAATAGTATTTCAAAAATTGATTTTATAAAAATTGATACTGATGGACATGAAATTGAAGTATTTAAAGGTGCTTATAATACTATAAAAAAATTTAAACCTTATATTGTTTTTGAAGCCGGATTATATGTACTATATGAAAAAAACTTAGACTTTAATGTATATTTTGAATTTTTAAAAGATTTCAAATATACTTTAATTAATATTTCAAATGGACATGAAATAAATACATTAAATTATCTTCATGAAATACCTGAAAAATCAACAATTGATGTTTTGATTATTTTTAATAAAGATTAAAAAAATAAACCTATCGTTTTCAATAGTTTTAAATATAATTTATTGTTCAATTTATAGGTATATTTGCCAAATATAGTATATAAAAAGTATCTTGAGCCCTTATGTATTGATATAAAAAGAAGTTTAATGAAACGAATTCCATTAAACTTTTTTGTTATATATAAAAAAATGCTATACAATACACATATTAGTATGGTTGTTATAAAATAAAATAAAAGGTACTTAACTAAAAAGTGTGTAAAAAAGTTTTTCGAATAAAAAATTGGAACAGAAAATATTTTACAACAATAACGTAGTGAAACTAGGCAACAAATAGTTAATCTTTTTGCCAGAAAGGGTACCAAATAATTAAAAAGGAGGAATACATAAAGTATTTCCTCCTAAGTATTTTTGTATCATTAAGTTTACTTATAATGGGTTACTATTCAATATTCATAAACTTTTACAAAGTTAATTTAATCATTATTTCTAAAAATATATACCAACTATTTTTGGCATCTTTACCTTAATTCTTTATAAATCTAAATGAATTTAATTTTTCATTATTATTTATAACTTTTAAAATATAAATTCCACTTTTTAAATTTTGTATATCAATTTTACCTATTGTATTTTTTTCTTCTATAACTAATTTTCCAAAAACATCATAAATAAATATTTTAGAATTCTCTTTTAATCCATTAATTAGTAGATAATTATTTGTAGGATTTGGACTAAATGAAATATTTATTTTTTCATCATATTTTATTGATGTTTCTATTTCATTGTATAATAATATTATTTCTTCATTTGTAAGCACTCTATTATATATTCTAATATCATCTAATGAACCTTTAAAATATTGAGCATATAGAGGGTTTGTTTCATCCCAAGCTCCAATTTTTATAGGATAATTATTACTTAAAAATGCAGTATTATTGTCTATTATTTCTGCTTTTTTTTCACCATTAATATATATCATGATTTTATTATTAACTCTATCAATTATTCCTACAAAATAAAACCAAATATTATTAGTTGGTATACTATAATTAGTATATGATCTACTATAATTACCTGAAGATTCTATAAACATTGCAGGTTCATCGGCTATATATAAAATATATTCTCTATTTGTAAACCCAATAGTATTTGGCCCACCCTTGTGTAATATAGGTGTATAAGTATTTGTTAAATTTTCTACCTTTACCCATAATGAAATAGAAATTTGATTAGTTGGATTTAAAGTAGTATTATTTGGTATTTGTAAATAAGAACTACCGTTGAAATTACAAGCACTGTTGGGTATCCCAAATCTATTTTCTGTAAAAGTAGTACCATAATTAATACCATTATTACTGTTACCACTCAAATCATTAAAACTATTATTAAATGAATAGAATGCTACTAAACC
>CAZRCF010000319.1:2624-3547 GCA_964598505.1 uncultured Lentimicrobiaceae bacterium
AAACCATTTGGAACAATAATTTGAGATTTTAAAAAAATAAAACTGCTTAATAAAACACTTAAAATAAAGACTTTTTTCATGATTTTTTATTTTGATTTTTGCAAATATAATAATAATTTTAAAATTACATGGAATAATATTTTATTTCTAAAAATTTAAAATGCAAATTTGAAAGTATAATTCAATAAAAAATATGTAAATTTGTAAAAATTTTATATTATATATAATATATTTTATTTTTATGGGAATTAGAAAATTGTTTAAACTTAAAGAGACAAAAACAATAAAAAACATTAACGATAAAGAAACTACTGAATTACATAGAAATATAATTCAAAAAAAATACTTTTTAAAACAAATCTATATCGAAAATTATAAATATTTTAAAAAATCAATTGGAGATACAGAAAACAAAACTATTATAGAACTAGGTAGTGGAGGTGGATTTATTAAAGAAATTATATCTAATGTTGTAACAAGTGATGTTATTGAAGCAGATGGTATTGATATGTTTTATTCTGCATTAAATATGCCTTTTAAGGATAATTCTATTGATGCAATTTTAATGATTGATGTTTTGCATCACATAAATGACGCAGAACAATTTTTTAATGAAGCAAATAGATGCTTAAAAAATAATGGTAAAATAATTATGATAGAACCATCCAACACTTTGTGGAGCAGATTTATTTATAAAAATTTTCACCACGAACCTTTTATATCTAAAAGTAAATGGGAATTTGAAATTGATGGTCCATTATCTTCAGCGAATATAGCTTTGCCATGGATTATATTTTATAGAGATAGAAATATTTTTATAGAAAAATTTCCAAATTTGAAAATCGCAAAACTAAAATATCACACTCCTTTCAGATATCTTATTAGTGGTGGAGTATCGATGCGGCAATTACTTCCATCTTTTT
>CAZRCF010000320.1:0-2278 GCA_964598505.1 uncultured Lentimicrobiaceae bacterium
GCAATAAATATTTTGTATCGGGACTTGAAGCTCTTAAATTAACTCAAAAACCTACTGAGCAAATTTATTTTTCAAAAGATTATATATCAATGTTTTATAATATTGCGAATTTGATATAATATTTTTTTTTAGCACAAAAAAATTATATTTTTTTTTGTTTTTTTGAAGAATTTATATTATTTGGCAACAATGATTTTTGAATAGTAATGTCTGTTTTCTGATAACGTTATAATAAAATACAATCCTTCGCCAACATTTTTACAACTCCATATTGTAGTTCCATAAAGTGTTGAAACCATTTTTACTTGAGCATTATAAATATAATGAGTGGAGTTTGTTGGAGCTGTTATTTTGCAATAATCTTTTGCAGGATTTGGAAAAAATGATATATTGGTTTGCTGTATTGTGTTTTCAGAAATTTCAGTAGGAACAAATATATAATTTGTATATGAAGCATTATTTGGTCCATAATCATCGGTTAATAAAGTGATTTTATTATTGCCGGGATACAACGAAACTACAAATGCTCCATCACCTTTTCCATCATAATAAATAGAATCGTTAATTAAAAGTTGGGCTCTTATTTCACGTGGAAAATCATAGTTGTTTGTAATCCATGTAATTACGTAATTTGGGTCGTTGTAATCATAATCCCATGAGCAGGTGTAGTTAATCATTGGAGGAACAGGAGGTTCGCTTATATACCAATAACCCAAAAAATGATGAGACGGATAAGGTGTTGGTGCTGTTATTTGAATATCGATATAAAACATTCCTGTCCAGTGTTCGGGCATAACGGATATATACACAGATACTATAGAGCCGACAATTTTAGTAGAATCAATAGTTATAAATGGATTTGCAACAGGAGTTGCAATTATAGTTGTAACTGAAGCTATAGCAGGAGGGTAATATGTACCAACATTAAAATCTAAAGGGTGTTGCCCCATATTTATAATTGCCATAGGATGATTTATTGCACCTATTGCTACCATTGCATGCATTGCATTACTTGCTTTTAACTCAGAGCTGTCGTGAGCTGATAATTCCCCATTGCCATTTGAGCCGCTACCTCGCATCACATCATTTGAATAGCCGGAGGGTCTTGTGTCTTTTAAGCCAAATAAATGACCTATTTCATGTGTTACCAACTCTCCAAAAGGAACAGAGGTTGGATTTGAACGAAGACGAATAAGTCCTTTTCTATATTTAGTTGATGGAGGATAAGACCAACGTGAACATCTACCTTCTATGGTGTCAGGCATAGTATTATCAATCGTTATTTTAACTTTCGCTGTATCCGAAATAATTGGTTTTAATTTTGGTTTACATCCTCCATTGTTCCATCGTTTTATAGCTTTATCAACAGAATCTTTTTGGCTGTTGTTCAAACTTGGATCAACAAATACAGTTAAACTATCAGGATCACCTTCCCAACCTTTGTAATCGGAGTTAACATCTTTTGTTTGTGAAATTTTTTGATTTTGCTGAGCATATATGGCTATGGGTGCGTTCATTATTGTAATAAATGCAATTGTATAAATTACAGAAATTACAGAAATATTTTTTGCTTTCATGGGATTAATATTTTGCAAAAAAACATATAACTAACTTATTACAAATATAATACATTTTTTATTTAAAAGCAAATCAATTTAAATATTTAACACTATTACTTATTTACATGGTAAGGAAATTGGCAGTTTTTTTGTTTAATTACAAAATTATCAAATTCAATTTTTCCTGTTGTTTTTTTGTATTTTTTCAATATTATTGAAAAATAAAAAAGTTAGCCTATAAAACTTGAATTCATATATCGTAAGGGTTAATGAATTTTTAAATTATATAATTTGTATATTTTAAAATTGTGTTGTAAGTTTGCTAAAATAATATTATATTAGTGCTAAATAATTTAGATATAAATAATTATTATTAACATGCAAATATTTTAATGATTTTCAACATTTGAAATTTAATTATATGTGGACTGAATTAAATAGATTAATAAATGAATACAAAAACCTCAATTTGCAAGATGTAATTGACTATGAGAAATTTTGTATTATTTCAATAGTTTGGCATTCGACAAAAATTGAAGGCTGTTCATTAACCGAAACCGATACCAAAGTTTTATTAGAAAATGATATAACAGCAGCAGGAAAACCATTAAAAGACCATTTAATGATAAAAGATCATTTTGCTGCATTTCAATTTATTAAAGAACAAGCCAAACAAAAAAGAAAATTTTCGACAGAATTTATACAAGAAATTGGTGCAT
>CAZRCF010000320.1:2288-3194 GCA_964598505.1 uncultured Lentimicrobiaceae bacterium
CTGTTCTGGGTAGTTTTGATACATCAAAAGGGGATTTGCGGCTTGCACAAGTGTATGTAGATAAAAAATATTTTCCCGATTATACGAAAGTTCCAAATTTATTAGAGCAATTATGTAAATTGGTAAACGAGAGAATTGATAATGTAAAAGACACGGAAGTACTAAAACTTGCGGCAGACACCCACTACAATTTTGTAAATATTCATCCTTTTGGCGACGGAAACGGGCGTGTATCTCGATTATTAATGAATTATATTCAATTATATCATAACGAACCATTAATAAAGATTTTTACAGAAGATAGAACAGAATATATTGACGCATTAAATGAAACAGAAGAAAAAGCAAATCCAGAGATATTTCGAGAATTTATTGGGAAACAAGAAACTAAATTTTTAAAAACCGAAATTGATAAGTATAAAAAAATTAATAAAGGGTTTATTTTAATGTTTTGATGATTTATAAATGAAATTATTTACAATTCATACAATAAGTAATTTATGTTTTATATTTGCAGGAAATATTATACACCTAAAATATTTAAAAAGGTGTATATATAAACTTGTTAGCAGTAGTGGAGAAAAACGAAACATAACATAAAATGACACGAGCAAAAATTATTAAACAACTTATTAAAAGTTCAACGACAGCAAATGAAAAAGGTTATCTTGACCATTTTACGGATAATTTGATTAGCACTACTTTAATAGAAGATTTTAAGAATGACCTTGAAAAAGGTGATGGTAATGAGCTTTATGGAAAATTTCAAGCACTTCATTCATCATCTGCGCTAGCAGTGAATTTTTTTAGTGTCTTCAAAAGAAATCATAACAAATTTTCAATTTTTGGAGAAAAAGATTTTATTGATAATGCACAGTTTGAAAAGAAACTTTCGACAGGAATCAG
>CAZRCF010000320.1:3335-3547 GCA_964598505.1 uncultured Lentimicrobiaceae bacterium
TTTTAATACCTATTGACAAAGGATTCGTAGAAATTGTAAATCATTTCAGAGAAAATAACAAGAAATCACATTTAGACACAGCACAACTTATTAAACATTCAATTGGGCTTGTTAAAAATAAAAGCAACAAGAAAGCGAAACTTATATACGTCTATTGGGAACCACTTAATGCAGAGGGATTTCCTGAATACAAAAGACACGAAAATGAACTT
>CAZRCF010000321.1:0-3537 GCA_964598505.1 uncultured Lentimicrobiaceae bacterium
AATTATTTGGAATTTCAATAATTAAATCGGAATTTCCTTTGTCGAGTTGATTTACTGCATCTTTTCGCGAATTTTCAACACTTGTAATATTAAAATAACCCGATGATGGAATTTTAGAAATTAAAGCCCTCGATTCAAGAGAATGGTCATTATCAACTACACATAAATTTATATTTTTTATTTCAAAACTTGCTGCATAACCCAAAATTATTAGCTGAACTAATGGTAAAGCAAATATAATTCCCAGCATTGTTCGAGTACGAAATATTTGTATAAGCTCTTTTTGGATAATAAATTTTATTGTTCTCATACGTCTAAGCGGATTTTAAAGTTTTTAATGCTTGCACCAATTAAAATTATTGTCATAATTAACAAAATAAGTGTTTCTTTCCATATAATAGTTAAACCAACGCCTTTAATCATAATGCTTTTAATTATTATAATAAACCATTTTGCAGGTACAATATGCGAAATATATTGTAAAATGGCAGGCATACTTTCAACCGGGAAAATAAACCCTGAAAGCAGAATTGTAGGTAAAAGCAACCCTCCCATTGAAACCATCATTGCAACTTGTTGGCTATTTGTTTTAGTTGAAATAAAAATCCCTAATGAAAGCGTGGTTAAAATAAATAGCAGTAACTCAAACATTAACAAAAATATGCTTCCTCGTATTGGCATACCAAAAATAGTAAACCCCATTACGAGAATAATTAATGCAATAAAAAACGATAAAACAAAATAAGGAACTACTTTACCAATAATTATTGAAACTGGCTTTAGTGGCGAAACAAGCATAATTTCCATTGTTCCCAACTCTTTTTCACGAGTAATTGCAATTGAGGTCATCATTGAGCATATCAACATTAAAATCAACGTAATAACACCCGGAACAAACATAAAAACACCCTTTTGTTGCGGATTGTATAAAAACTGATTTTCGGAAACAATTTGCATTGGTATATTTGAATTTTTAGCAAGTTCCATATTATAATCGGCAATAATTCCACTTGCGTAATTTGTTAAAGTACTTGCTGTATTTGGGTCGGAAGCATCAGTTATAATATTAATTTGCACTTTTCCTTCTTGTTGTAATTTTCCTGAAAAATTTTCGGGAAAAACTATAATTAATTTAGCTTCTCCTTTTTTAAATACCGATTCTACTTCGCTTTGCGATGAAATATTTTTAGTAAGAACAAAATATCCCGAAGAGATAAGTCGATTTGTAATTTTTTGTGTTTCTACATCTTTAGATTTATCAAAAACAGCAATCTGTGCATTATTAATTTCATTTGTAATTGTGAAACCAAACAAAATAATTTGTACTACTGGCATGCCAATAAGCACCAAAAGCGTTCGCTTATCGCGTAATATGTGAATAAATTCTTTTTTTACAAAAGCTATAAATGTTTTCATTTTTTTTAGTTTGTTTTATTTGAATTCAGTAATCTGTGAAGAGTAATCACTATTATTTAGCTCTTAGCAGTTAGCTCTTAGCTTCATTTTTACTTTGACTTCGCTCGCTGCCACATCTTTTTTTCTTTTTACTTTTTCCTTGTAACTTGTAACTTGTAACTTTTCCACCACTATTTTTCACTAAGTAAACTTCATAAACGCATTAGCACATCAGCACATTAGCACATCACTTCCAAATTCCCACTTTTTCCTTTTTACTTTTTCCTTTTTACTTTTTCCTTTTTACTTAATCCCTTCTCTAGTAAGTTTAATAAATACATCATCAATATTTCTTGAATTATAAGTTCTTTTTAAATTAGCAGGACTGTCTAAAGCAGCTATTCTACCATCAACCATAATCGACATTCGATTGCAATATTCGGCTTCGTCGAGATAATGTGTTGTAACTAAAATTGATACTCCTTTATCGGAAGTTTCGTATATCATTTCCCAAAATTGTCGTCGAGTAATTGGATCAACGCCACTTGTAGGTTCATCTAAGAATACAACTTTCGGCTCGTGAATTAATGCTGTAAGAAAAGAGAGTTTTTGTTTCCAGCCTAAAGGCAATGATTTTACTAATTGATTTTTTTCCTTAGTAAATTTTAATTTTTCTAAAACTTGGTTCGCTTTTAGCTTAATTGTTTCGTCAGATAATCCATAAATTCCGCCATAAAACCTAATATTTTCCCACACAGTAAGGTCGTCGTATAGCGAAAATCGCTGACTCATATAGCCAATGTTTAATTTAATTTTTTCGGTTTCAGTTTTTATATTGTAACCTGCTACATTTGCTTCTCCTTTTGTAGGCGAAAGTAATCCTGTTAGCATACGTATAGCAGTAGTTTTGCCGGCACCATTAGCACCTAAAAATCCAAAAATTTCACCACGGCTAACCTCAAATGAAATATTATCAACAGCGGTAAAAGTACCGAAAGTTCGAGTTAAATTTTTGGCTTCTATTGAGTAATTATTATCCATTTTTTTGCATTTTTTCAATTTTGTGCATAAAGCAATCTTCGATTGTCGGTTCAATTTTATTGAATTCTAAATTTAAGTATTCCTTTGATTTAAGCCATGTTTGAATATCTTTATAATCAACATTGGGTTTTAAAATAATATGTAAATATTCGCCAAAAGTGTAACAAGTGTCGGTATCTTTAAAATTTCGAATATCGTTTAAAAGGTCGAACATATTATTGGCTTTTGCAGCAAAAATGGAAGTTTTAAAATTTAAAACAATATTGCTTGGGGTATCAATTTCAATAATTTCTCCATCAATCATCAAACCAACTCTATCGCATCGCATAGCTTCGTCCATATAAGGAGTAGAAACCATAATTGTAATACCAAGTTTTTTTAATTTTGAAAGAATATCCCAAAATTCTTTCCTCGAAACAGGGTCAACTCCTGTTGAAGGTTCATCTAAAATCAATACTTCCGGTTTATGAATTAAAGCACAGCAAAGGGCAAGTTTTTGCTTCATTCCACCCGATAATTTGCCTGCTCTGCGGTTTTTAAAAGGTTCTATTTGACTATAAATATCTTTTATCAAATCATAATTTGCCTCAATTGTAGTTCCAAAAATTGTAGCAAAAAATTCTAAATTTTCCAGTATAGTTAAATCTTGATAAAGCGAGAATTTGCCAGGCATATAGCCTAAAATATGTCTGATTTTTGTATAATTTTTAACTACATCAATCGAATTTATAGTAATTGTACCTGTATCGGGCAAAAGCAAAGTACTTATCAATCGCAACAAAGTAGTTTTGCCTGCACCATCGGGACCCAGCAAGCCAAAAATTTCACCTTGTTCAACTATTAAATTAGTGTTTTTTAAGGCTTTTACCTCGCCATAATTTTTTGAAATATCTTTTATTGCAATCATTTTTTTATTTTAATTAGCTTTTAGCGGTTAGCATTTAGCAATTAGCTTCCCATAATTTCCACATTATAGCATTAGCACATCACTTCCCACTTCGTGCTTCGTGCTCCCATCTTCCCACTTCCTTAAAACTTCACTTCTGCTGGCATACCTATTCGCAAAGTTCCATCGTTTTTAACTTTAATTTTTACTGCATA